>CAYSXM010000158.1:0-8086 GCA_964434905.1 uncultured Pirellulales bacterium
TGCTTGTTACCACTCATGATAATGGATCGGAACACGCTAACAAACTTCGGCCCCAGCGTCAACGAGTGTGCTCCGGCACGGACGGCACCCACCGGGGCCTCTTGCAACAGTCGCCGCGATGGCAGCCCCATGGGGCGTGAAACCCCCATGGACATTGTGCAGTGTCCCGTGGTGCTTTGTCACACCAAGATTTTGGGTTGACAAAGCACCGCTGCCCAACACGTAAGTGGTTGGCCGGCAACAAAGAACCGAGTGCCCTGCGAACTCGCTCAGATCCAGATGAAGCTGTGACGGAGCACTTGTCGGCCGCCTGAACTTTCGGCAATGTTATCCACAAGGGGAAACCTGCCTTCATGGCATCGTTCGCCTCAGGCACATCTCGCAACATTGCGACTTAGGTCGGCAGCGTGGCATCGCAAGTTGCCCCAGGGGCTGCCAATGGATACCACAACCGTGCCACGGCGCATCCCAGGCCCGCTAGCTGGTCGTTTGGCCGTTCCCAATTATCGGGCCTGCCCCGCACATCGGAGCCAGGTTGCGCGCCGTCGGTGGTCAAGATGCTGCCAACTTCGTGTCGCGTTACCGAACGGGCACGCGTTGCAAGAAGTCCATTATCTGCGCCAACTGGCAATTTCCAAACTCACCAGTCGCTCGATCAATTCCCGTGGTGACTGCGGGCGGCGCCATGGGTCTTTGGACAGTAATTCGTGCACCAATTGGGCTACCTCTCTGGGCACTTCGGGCGCCAATTCGCGCAGCGCGCGTGGACGCTCTCTGCGCTGTGCCTGCGCCAGTTGCGCCAGGTCGCGAACCAAGAATGGTGGCTGGCCTGTCAACAACTCGTACAACATGGCACCCAAACTATACAGGTCGCTACGTACATCCGCTCGCAGTGCCGACGTAACCAGTTCCGGCGCCAGGTACGAAACGGTGCCGACGATGCGTCGTTTGGCAGCCGGTTCAGGGTCATCTACTGGACAGGCCGACCCTAAATCCAACAGCGTGCCATGGCCAGCGCGGTTCACCAGGAAGTTGGCTGGCTTGACATCGCCATGTCGCAAGCCCGTGGCTGCCAAGTAGTCCAATGCCTCGGAGGCCTGGCGCGCGTACCACAGCGCTTCGTGTAGTTCCGGCCGTTGCTTTCGCGCTAGCAAATGTGCCAGCGTTCGTCCTGACAGATAGGGCATCACCAGATAATAGGGGGGCGCATCGACATGAGATGCCAACACCGCAACCAGATGAGGGTGCGACAACCGCCGGCCCAACGCCGCCTCGCGCCGGAACATTTTTAGTGCCCAGGCATCGGCATGGAAACGGTCGTCGAGCCGTTTCACGGCATAGGTTCCGCTCGCGGCGGGCGCGGCACCAAGGGGGCGCGCCAGGTAGACACTCGCCATCTGTCCTGACGCCAGCCTTGCAACGATTTCCCACTCGTGAAGTCGTGGCGAAGCGCTGGCCAGGCGCGTGGCGCGCACACCAGCGGTTGAGCGGACATCGGCACCGTGCATCGAAGAAATCCACGCCGTCTGGGGAACAACCAAGCGGGAAACGCTGGACGAACGCTGGGGTAGGTCGCACTCGGACAGTGCGCTTTAGGAAGAATTCCGGAACTGCGGCTGGGAACCGACGCGCGACACGTTCGGGAATCTGTTGCGATGGCGAGCAGCGACCATGCTGCGGCCCATTGGGTCGCGCGCGCCAAGGCCGAGGATGAGGGTCTAACCATGCTATCGGCCGAGCCACGTACAGGAGTTAAGCCTAGCAGTCCGTCGAATTCTTCACCGAGGTGCTTGGGGCGGTCGCGTCGATTTCGTTCGCCCGGAAAGACGCATCGCGCGCCGATTGATTCAAGTTGGCAGGAGTTTTGGCCACTCTCCGACAGGCCCCGCCCCCCGTTGCCCGCCCGGCAAGTTGGCTTTTCGATCGCCAGGCCGACGTCTACAATGTCCGGCACAGCTTGAACTTACGCCGTACCCAAGGGGCGCGGCGGCAGACGAAAAAAGGTGCGTCTTTGCTGCGGACTCATACATGTGGCCAGTTACGCCTTGACCAGGTAGGGCAAGCAGTGACCTTATGCGGATGGGTTGATTCCTATCGCGACCACAACGGTGTACTGTTTATCGACTTACGAGATCGTTACGGCAAAACCCAGGTGGTTTTCGGCGCCGACAGCGGTGTGGAAAACCAACAGCTAGCACGTTCGCTGCGGTCAGAATTCGTGGTCAGCGTGTCGGGCAAGGTGGCTCCTCGCCCCGAAGGCACGGTCAACCCCAAGCTCGAAACCGGTCAGATCGAGCTGCGGGCCACGCGGCTCGAGCTGCTCAATCGTAGTCAAACGCCCCCCTTTGTACCGACCGGATTCGATCTGCCGGGCGAGGACCTACGGCTGAAGTACCGCTACCTCGACCTGCGACGTCCCGACATGCAGCGCACGCTGGAGTTGCGTCATCGAGTAATCAAGCAAATGCGCGATTACTTCGACGAACGGCAGTTTCTCGAAATCGAGACCCCGGTCCTGGGTCGCAGCACGCCGGAGGGGGCTCGCGACTATTTAGTTCCCAGCCGCGTTCACAAGGGTTCCTTTTACGCCCTGCCCCAGTCTCCCCAATTGTACAAGCAGATTCTGATGGTCGCCGGCTACGATCGTTACGTGCAGGTCGCACGCTGCTTCCGCGACGAGGACTTGCGAGCCGATCGCCAGCCGGAGTTTACGCAGCTCGACGTGGAAATGTCGTTTGTCTGCGCCGACGACATTATCGAACTAATCGACGGCCTGGTCGCGCGACTTGCCGCCAACCTGTTGGGCATCGAGTTGCCTACTCCCTTGCCACGCATGCGTTACGACGAAGCCATGGAGCGCTATGGACACGATGCTCCGGACTTGCGGTTTGACATGCAACTGGTCGATGTCACAGATCTGGCGGGCGAGGCCGAGTTCCGCGTTTTTCGCGAGGCAGCCCAAGGGGGATTGCGCGTGCGGGGCGTGCGCGCACCGGGGGCGGCGCCCAAGTACTCGCGCAAGAACATCGACGACCTGACGTCGTGGGTCATGCAAGATTTCGGAGCCAAGGGGTTGGTGTGGTTCAAGGTCGAGGCCGATGGCAGCCTGGCTTCGCCCACGGCTAAGAATTTTGGTCCGGCGCTGCTCGCGCGAATTTCGGAGCGCATGCAAGCCCAGCCGGGAGATCTGCTCCTGTTCGTGGCCGACAAGTTCGAGGTCACTTGTAAAGCGTTGTATGGTTTGCGGAAACGCTTTGGCGAGGAGTTGCGTCTGTACGATCCGCGGCAGATGCATTTTTCCTGGGTGGTGGAATTTCCGATGTTCGCTTGGGACGAAGAACAGCACGCTTGGGGGGCCATGCATCACCCCTTCACCGCGCCGCGACCCCAGGACCTGGGCCTGCTGGAAACCGACCCAGGCGCCGCACGCGCCGTGGCCTACGACCTGGTGATCAACGGACTGGAAGCCGGCGGCGGCACGATCCGTATCCACGACCAACCGACGCAGCAGCAAGTGTTTCGGTTGCTAGGGATCGACGATGAAACCGCCGAGCAGCGTTTTGGATTCTTGCTCGAGGCCTTGCAGTTCGGAGCCCCTCCACACGGCGGCATCGCCCTGGGACTCGATCGCTTTGTCATGCTGTTCAGCGGCCGCGACAACATTCGAGATTGCATCGCGTTTCCCAAGACCCAACGCGCCGCCGATCTCATGACCGGCGCGCCCGCCGAAGTCGAACCCAAACAATTACGCGAGTTGGCTGTCAAGGTACATCGCGAATAGCACCACCCTCGTGACTGCGCATGCCGGCACAGATTGCCACTCGACTGCGCCCTACCGTCGCTCGAAAGGCCCGCATGAAATCCACGTTTCTCGATCGAGCGCTGGGGGCCGGCATTCCGTACATCACCTATGCCGTGCCGGTCTTCTTTCTCATGATCGCCCTGGAGCTCGCACTGAGTTGGCGGACGCACCGCCGGTGGTACCGACTGAACGACACCATCAACGATCTGAGCTGCGGCATCACCGAACAACTCGCCGGGGTGTTTCTAAAAGGGGTGTTTTTCCTGGGCTATCTGGCCTGCTACGAGCTAGTCACCAACCGACATTGGAATTTGGTCGATGTCCCCAGTTACTCGCCCGCCGGCAAATGGGTGGCGGCGATCGTGCTGTTTCTGGGCGTTGATCTGGCCTACTACTGGTTCCACCGCATTGCGCATGAATACAACGCCCCCTGGGCGGGTCATGTAGTGCACCATTCCAGCGAGGAATACAACCTGGCCGTCGCGTTGCGCCAGGGCGCATTGCAGGGAGCCTTCTCCTGGGTCTTCTATTTGCCGCTAGGCTTGCTTGGTTTTCCTCCTGCCTGGTTCGTCGCCCTCTCGAGCTTCGATACCCTGTACCAATTCTGGATCCATACCCGCGCCATCGACAAACTGGGGCCCTTGGAATGGATCTTCAATACTCCCTCGCACCATCGCGTGCATCACGCCCGCAATCCCGGATATCTCGACAAGAACTATGCCGGCACGCTGATCATTTGGGATCGGCTATTTGGCACGTTTGTTGAGGAAACCGAAACACCCGTCTATGGATTGACCAAACCGCTGAATAGCTGGAATCCGTTGTGGGCCCAGTTTCACATTTGGTACGAGTTGTCACGCGACGCCTGGCTCGCTCCGCGCTGGAGCGACAAGCTTCGCATCTGGGTCATGCCCCAGGGGTGGCGTCCGCCGACGTTGCCCCCCAATCCGCCTGCCCCCCAGGTCACCCCAGCCACCGTGATTCCCTACGATGCGCACGCCTCGCGCCGAGCAAACAGTTATGTGGTGGCACAGTTCGCCGTGGCGCTGGTGGTGGCCGTCGCTGTCATGGTCTTGGCACGTCGTACCAGCTCGCGGATGACCTTGGCTCCGGCCACGCTGGTTGTGGTGTGGTCGCTGGTAAACTTTGGCGGTCTGTTCGAACGCAAACAGTGGGTAACCTGGTCCGAGTGCGTCCGGCTGCTGGCGTTGGTGGGGCTCGTGGTTTCCGTATCGTGGCCGGGCGGCAGCGCCGCCTGGATCGTGGCAGCCACGGTGGTCTGGGGTTTGGCCTCGGGGGCCAGATTGCTCCAATTCCGAGGCGAACTCGACGACACCCCCCCAGTGCCTAGCCGCGTTGTCGAGCCGCTGGCAGCGCCGCCCAGCTTTCGAACGGTTGCGACCAACCTGCAAGCCACAACCTAGTGCTCCGTCACAGTTTGATTTTGGAATTGAGCGAATTCGCGGAGCACTCTTGTATGTGTTGCCGCCCAACCACTTACGTGTTGGGCGATCGTGCTTCGTCACCCCAAATTCTTGGTGTGACAAAGCACTAGCCTGTTTGGGGCCCCCGGTTGGCTGCCGCCGATTTCCCCTGGTGCCTGGAGTTCCCACGTTTGGTGAGCTAGCTGCGACGAGTTCGGGGCGGTGCAAGGCCGCCTAGTGCGAGGGGCCCACAAGGTTGCTAGGAGGGCGATTTGACGAGTGGTCTGGGGATTTTCTGGTTAGTCTAGAACCTGGGTTGTTGGGTCCATCCAGGCTGCCCTTTCGTGCCGGCGACACGAGCCATTCTGCTGAGTTCGCGACCTATCTCGATTCAATCACCAGGCGGCACGTGGCGCATGCCTACCATCCACATGGTCACCGCTTCCCCCCAGGCCCCGGCCGGGGGTATCCTACGGAGCCCCACTCCGTGAGACGATCCATGAAGATTTTGCTGGCGGCGCCGCGAGGCTTCTGCGCGGGCGTGAATATGGCGATCGAGACGCTTGAGCTAGCCATCAAGCTCTTTGGCACGCCGATCTACGTCTATCACGAGATCGTCCACAATCAGTACGTGGTCGGCCGATTTCGCGAACTGGGTGCGGTCTTCGTCAACCATCTCGACGAAGTCCCCCGCGGAGCCCGTCTGCTGTATTCGGCCCACGGCATTTCCCCACAAATTCGCCGTTACGCGGCCGAGCGCCAGTTGCAGACAATCGATGCCACGTGTCCACTGGTTACCAAGGTCCACCTCGAAGCCGTTCGCTTTGCACAACAAGGCTACACGATCGTGCTGATCGGCCACGCCGAGCACGACGAAGTGCTAGGCACCATGGGCGAGGCGCCTCACGCGACAGTGCTTTGTGAGGACGAACAGGCTGTGGATCAGTTGGAAATACCTGACCCCCAGCGCGTGGCCTATCTAACCCAAACCACTCTTTCAGTCGACGATGCCGAACGGATCATCGCGCGGCTGAAGAAGCGTTTTCCCGCCATCGTGGGCCCTCCGCGTGAAGACATTTGTTACGCCACGCAAAATCGGCAAGAGGCCGTGAAGCTGTTGTCTCGTGAAGCGCAACTGGTGCTGGTGATCGGTAGTCAGAATAGCTCCAACAGCCAGCGGCTGGCGGAACTGGCACGCGAGTCGGGTGGACCGGCGTTTCTGATCGACAGTGCCCAGGAAATCGATCTGGCTTGGTTCGAAGGTGTCTCCACGGTACTGGTCACCGCCGGCGCCAGTGCGCCGGAAATCATTGTGCAAGACTGCCTGGAGTTTATCCGTAAACAGTTCAACGCCACGCTGGAAGAACGTGTCATTCGCGATGAACAAGTGCACTTCGCGCTACCTCGCGAACTGCGAGCCTCTGGGGTACTTGAGGCCAAGTCGGTGAGCTAATTTGACCGGGGTGATTGAACGGGAACCACCCGCGACTGTCGCCCCCCACACCAGGCAGAGAATCGCCCCGTTGTCGCTCCGGGCCTTGAACGGCGCCTTGGGCGGAATGCCTGGTTGCCTTCGGGTTTCCGGAACCCACTCCACGCCTGGAACCTGGCATGCGAACTGCCGACGTAATCAGGTTGCCAGGCCGCCTCGGCTTCGGGATCCGATGAAGATCATTGACCTGGAATGTTGGTTGGTGCAAGCCCCGCGCGCTGGTCGACGTGGCCCGGTCCGCGCTGTGTTGCTGCGTTTGTCCACCGACAGTGGACACGAAGGGTGGGGCGAAGCAAGCTTGCCTTGGCGGCCCCAGGAACTCGAAGAACGGCGGCAATGGTTGTTGCGATCGCTGGCAGGACGCAGCGTGTGCGATCTGGCCGACCTGGCCGATCTAGACACCTTGCGCCAACCAGCCCTACGATCCGCGGTGGAAATGGCCGCCTGGGACCTGATCGGACGCGCCGCGCGCCAGCCACTGTGCAATCTCTGGGGAGGTGCTTATCGCAGCCGGGTGCCCCTGGCAGTGCGGCTGGTAGGGGACACCCGAGAAGATCTGGCGGCCGCCGCGCATGAAACTGCCGACACGGGCATCCGCGTGGTGATTGCACCCGCCGTGGGTCGAATCGACGATGACCTCGACCGTTTGGCCGCGGTGCTAGAAGCAGTCAACAAACATGCCTCGGTCCGTGCCGATGCTCGGGGCCTGTTTGACTCGGAACGCGCCATCGATCTAGCAAGCCACTCTACCGCAGCGGGACTAGAGTATTTGATCGACCCCGTCGCCGACGCACGCGAAGGGATGGCCGCGGTGCGCCGCGCGGCGCGAGTGCCGTTGGCCGCCGCACGCGATGTACACGCGCCAGCCGATGTGTTGTCACATGCGCGTCAGGGTGCCGTGGCGCTGGTGGATATTGATCCGGCGCGCGTCGGCGGGCCGTTGGCCGCGCGCGAGTGTGCCGCGGTGGCCGGGGCCGCCGGTCTGGCGGCGAGCTGCGGCGGTGGCCCCGCACTGGGCATCGCCACGGCCTTGCGCTTGCAGTTGGCGGCCGCCACGCCGGCGTTCAATCACGCGCACGAATCGGCCTATCACGAACTTCTCGACGATGTACTGACAGAGCCCTTGGAAATTGTCGATGGCATGTTTGTCACCCCGCAGGGTCCCGGTCTGGGCGTCGAGGTTAGCCGAGCCAAGCTAGAACGCTTCCAAGTTGGATAGCGATCGGTCGGGTTGGCTAGTGCCACAGCGAACAGCCGCGGTCAGCATGGCCATTACCCGGCGTCTCGATGCACCGTTTCCGGGGAAAATGCCGGCAGGCACACCGCCAGATAGCGTGCGCCCTGGTCGCCCGGCGTACTGTAACGCAC
>CAYSXM010000159.1:0-8044 GCA_964434905.1 uncultured Pirellulales bacterium
CCTTCGAGCCGCAGGCCGCCACAATCGGGCCCGTGGCTACCGTGCTCCAACTCGAACGCCGGCTGACGACGAGGCCCACTCTCGTTTTTCCGCCGGGTATCCGTCTGCGGAACTTTGCAGGATCTGACGACGCCGAGAGCTGGCTCGAGCTCCGACGCGCGGCCTTTGCCCGAGGACGACTGGGAATAGGTCCCTGGGACCGGGCCGATTTCCAACGCGAGATCCTACTGAAACCCTGGTTCAGACCCGATCGGTTGTGGTTCGCCTGCACAACCGACGGCGCCTCCGCCAAAGGTCCCGCTCCCTGTACGGGGCCGGCCGTTGGCACGGTCACGCTGGCGCTTCGTGGCACGGGGACCGGCGCGTGCCCCGTGGTCCACTGGCTGGCGGTCGCCCCCTCCGCGCGCCGGCTGGGCATCGGGCGGTTGCTGTTGGGCACGCTGGAATCTGCCGCTTGGGACGCGGGTTATCGCCGCGTGGCGCTTGAAACGCACACCGCTTGGAGCGAAGCGGGGGCCTTTTACAGCGCACTGGGATACGTGCGCGTGGACGGTCGAGGTACGACCTAGCAGCCGATCCGTTGAAGTAATCAAAGGGCCGCTAGGACTTCGAGTACCGCGCTAGCCCTCGCACCACGCGCGATGCATATTGGGTTAGCTCGCGGCCACTCCGCGGCGCCTGGCCCACCAGCGGCGGGCGCCGCTTGGCGCCTTGGGTCGCGCCGGTCGCCGGATACATTTCCACTTGTTGATTGGCCAGATTGTATACCCCATGAAACACGGGCAAGTGCGGCCAAGGCGCGCCGGACTGCTCGTCGGGATACGCTACACGCAGCGCGTCGAGCTCACGCTGTACATCCGCGGCGGTCATGGCCGCGTTGATGTAGACTGCCGCGCTGGCTAGTTGGTCTTCGTCGCGAGGCCCCAGCGAACGGCCTAGCGTATCTTCCATTCGTAGCGCCGCCTTGCGCACCGCTACCATGAGTCGATCGACAACCGTGCCAAGCGAATAGGTAAAGCCCAACTCGGCGGCGGAATGAGGATGCAGATACACCTTGGCCGCCGCCGCCACGGCGCCGCACTGGGTATGCCCCAACACCAGGCCCAGACGCAGGATGGCATGGAAATGTCGCCAGGCATACGCCAAGCTGCCTAGCCCCTCGAGCCCCAACACGTTTCCCGCCACGCGCACCACGAACAGGTCGTTCAAGTCTTGGCCAAAAACGTGTTCCACCGCGGCGCGCGAATCGGCGCACCCCAACACCAGCGCAAAGGGGGTTTGGCTCGGCGCCGGCTGATGCGCCTCCGCCGCCAACCCCAAGGCAGACAAACTGCTAATCATCGTCAGCGGCGCCGCAGGCTTGCCCGTGGTTACTTCCGAGCGAATACGGGCCACAATTTCTGCGAAGCGATCGTTGCCTTCTCGCAGAAGTTCGATCGCCTCGTCGATGTTTCCCGGAGGCCGGTGGGGTTGGGCCCGGGGGTCGTAACGGTGGATGACGTCCATGGTGGGCTATTCCAACCTTCCACGCGCCGCGGGATCGACGGCAGGTTCATTGTTCTTCAGTGGCTAACAATTGTTGCGCGCGACCGTTAGCGCGAAACCGCCCACAGTAGAACTCGTAAAACACGTTCTGTCCCAGGAAGGTCCGGTTAGCCGGCCCGTTCAACGATCGATAGACCAGCCATTGCCGGCTGCCAACCTGCGCGCGAAATGCAGCCGCCACGTGGGGTGGCACGTTGTCATGGTTCTGCCCCACGCTTAATTGGCGCCAGGTAACCGGTGCCCTCTGCCGTCGCGGGTCGAGATCTATCAGCAACGGGGCGAACAGCCGCCCCGCCGGGCTGGCTTGTTGCAAGCCCAGCTCGGTGGTAGTGGCCGTCAGTGAACCTAACCGGCGATCGCGGCGCCATTCCGGCAGCGCTAGCGGCAACACACGTGCCGCGCGTTTCGATCCGACGAGCGACCCTTCCACCGTTTCCGCGGCTGCTTCAAACCCCACGCCGGCCGCCATCGGCAACCGGCTGCCATAAGAGAGCGGCGACGCTTCATCGCATAACACGGCATCGGCCAACAACAAGAATCGTTCGCGACGCGCCAAGAGCACATGACGTTCCACGCGCAACGTGTCGCTCAGACTGGTTTCCAACTCCAGGTAATCGCCATCTTCGTCGGAAACCCACAACGCGCAGTGCCAACCATCGACCACGGGCCAGGTCTTCTCGGCGCGCGAAATATCGAGACTCCACCGCCCGCTCAACAGCACCTCTCCCCGGCACTCCACCTCGATCCGCACTTCTTGATCGTGATAATCAACCAACACCGAATTCGCGCGGCGCGTCCAATCGCTCCGCAACAACGCCGATTGTGCCCAGGCCGAATGTGCGTGCGGCGCAGGCAAGTGCTCTTGCTTGCTCGAGCGTCCGGCTACCGTCAGTACGTTCACCAACCGGCGTGCCGTCGGTCCGGCGTGCCGCGCGGCCAGTTTGAAGAATGCTTGGCCTCGATCCGCATCTTCCAGCGCCACGAGGCGCTGGACGCCGTCGCGGCGCGCTAATCGCAATGCGTGTTCCCAAGCACGTTCCAGGCGCTGTTCCTGGACCTCGCCCCACAGCTCATTGGGTTCGCTTAGTTCGGCATCCAACAGGCGGCAGCGAGTCCAGGCCGCCAGCAGGCCTCGTAGCATCGACTCGTGGCAAGCACGTACCTGACCCGTATGGTCGACCAGATGGTCCAGCGTGTCCGCCAGCATCTCGCGCGCGTGCGCTGCCGAACTCCGGCAGGGCCACAGCTCGGGGAATTGCTGCGCCAACACCAGCGGCAACTCGGTCCCCAGCAGCACTTCGACCCGGGGATCCAACGGCGCCGTCCGCAACTTCGCCGAATTCACCACGCACAGCAAATGTTCCAACACCTGCCACCACACCGCGGCGATCAGGCGGTTGCCCAACGGTGCCAACGCGTGGGCCCAGGCCAGGCAGGCTACGGCCTCGGAAAAACTAGACACCGCCACGGGTGCTTCGGCCAGCCAATGCCGCACCGCTGCCGCCACCACGTCGCGGTCGATTCGCCGACGGCGTAGCAATCGATCCACCAGGGCCACCGTGTCCCTGGCCTCACAGGTCAGGCCCTCGACCGGACAACACCACGACAGCGGCGGCCCTAGCGACCGCTCCGAACGCCGAATCAACTCGTTCAAGGACCGAGGAAACTTCCGCCGACGAAGGTGCTTCTTCCACGCTTGCCAGCCCAGCGTGCCTTCGTCCCAGCCACGCGCTTCGATCACTGCGGTCGGGGCCGATTCATGCCAATCGGGCGAGTCCGCCAGCCGCAACGGCGCGCGGAATTCGGCAGCAGCCGGAGTGGTTGCCTGTTTCGTACTTGCCATGAAGTTGTTGTCGGGGTGGGAAGGAACAGGGCGTGCAGCGCCGTCGCCATTTCGCGCGGCAGGCGCTTGGACCAGATGATCGCCGCACAGTATGTTGAACTCAGTTTCTGGAACCGGGCACGGTCCACCCGGCGGCGGGCTGTATCTTACCAACGCCACGCCACCCCTCAACGCCTTCCGGCTGGGAACGCATGCTAAAGCCATTCATGAACTGGTGCCGGCCGATCGCGTGGTCCGGGCTAGGTGCCCTGGCGCTTGTCTGGGCGCCGCTAGTCGCCCTGGCCCAAGCCCCCGCCACACCGTCAGAGGAATCTCGGCCGGTGCCCGCCAGTGCCCAGGAACCTCCCCCCAAGCCAGGGCTGAAACGGCTGGTACCCGACTGCGATGTCTGGATCGACCCCCAGCGTCGGCAAGTGATCTTGCGGGGCAAAATCGTGCTCCGCGAAGGACCGCTCGAGCTATTCGCCTGTATGACGGGCACCAAGGAACACGAGGCGGTGATTGCAATCCGCACCAAGGCCCATGTAGTCCACGCAGCCCTGTTGGCCGTGGGGGCAGAGCCCGGGGGCGCGGTGCAGTTTTTTCCCGAGTACCGCCCCGCCGCCGGCACCGCCATCGGCATCGAACTGGCCTGGACCGATGGTCAAGGTCAGCCACGCACCGCAAACGCCGCCGAATGGATCAAGAACACCAAGACCAACCAACCGCTCGCAGTGCCCTGGGTGTTCGGGGGCAGTGGGTTTTGGGAACACCCCGAAACGGGCGAGCGCTTCTACATGGCCGAAGATGGCGATCTGATCTGCGTCTCGAACTTCGCCAGCGCCACGCTCGATCTGCCCATCGAAAGCTCGCAAGCCAACGACGCGTTGTTGTTCGAGGCCTGGACCGAACGCATTCCGCCGCTAGAAACGCCTGTGGTACTCACGCTCATTCCCCAGCGTCCGCCGGCTAGTGGTTCAAAATAAACTCGTTCGAGTTCAACACGGCCCACCACACATCTTGCAAGCCGGCCAGCGGGCGTTCGGCCGAATTGACAATCTGGGTGGCCAGCCCCAATTCCTTCCGCGTGGGCAACCGCGACAGGGCCGCCAGGTACAAGGCCCGAATCCGCGCGTCGGGACGCGCTTCGGCAGCCGCCAACTGTGCCAGGAAACTCCCCGCGGCGTCACTCGACGCCTCGGCGATCAGCTCGCCATTCATCATCATCAGGGCTTGGGGAATACTGCCATCAAAGGTGGTAGCCTCGCCCCCTTCATCGTTCCCAAACGCCACGGCGAACTGTTGCAACCAAGCCTGTTTGCGGCGTTCCAATTCTTCGGCCGATCCGGCCACCGTCTCTTCGGCACGCATTGCCACGAGCAACGATTCGTACAACTCCTCGGCCGTCATCTGGCGCAAATAGAACCGGCTGAACCACGGCTTCTCGCCCAATGCCGGATCGTCGCGCTGGTTGCCAGACGTGGCCTGGCTCGACAAACCATAAGCCTCGCTCAACACGATCCACCGCATCACCCGTTTCAAGTCGTAGCCCTGCGCGCGAAACGCCGTCGATAACTCGGCCAACAACTCGGGGTGCGTGGCCGGATTATGCGCGCCAAAATCGTCGACGGGCTTGGTGAATCCATACCCCAGGAAGTGGGACCACAACCGGTTGACCAGCGCCGGTCCAAAGGTCTCGGCGCTCACCACCTTCTTGGCCAGTTCTTGCCGGCGATTTACCTCGTCGACATAGCCCACCGGAGAAATCTCCGTCCCATCGACGAACCTCGGCATGATCGCCGCAAGTTGACCGTTAGGCAGCTCGTAGTAACACTCGGCCTCGAGCGGATCGCCCCCCTCGCCCGCAAAGTCTTGGTCGGCCAGACGCACTTCGACCCGATCGCGACCGTCGAAAGTGCTCAAGCTGCGCAACTGCCGAAAAAACGCGTTCATCCCCCAGAATTCGCTCTGCTTGCCCGTTCGCAACTTGTGATCATGGCACTGCATGCACTGCACCTGGATGCCCAGGAACAGCCGCGACGTCTTGGCAGTCGCTTGAACGTTCTTGTCGTCCAAAACACTCAACAGATAGTTCACCGCCCCGTTGTAGTCGCTCAGGCCCGGTTCGTTCGCCCCCACGGCCGTCAGCAATTCGGTGACCATCTGATCGTAAGGCTTGTTGCGCACAAACGACCGGCGCAGATACTGCTGCATCCCCGCGCGACTCACCAGGGTGTTTTGCTCCGTTCCCGCGGTACGTCCAATCAACAGATTGGTCCAGATCGTCGACCATTGACGCGAGAATTGCTCTGCGTACTCCTCCGAATCGAGCAATTGATCGACCAGCCGCCGCTTTTTTTCCGCCGTCGGCGCCCGATCAGCCAGATATGCCTCGGTCTCCTCGCGCTGCGGAATGCGTCCGATCAGGTCCAAGAATACCCGCCGGCACCATTCGCCTTCGGTGGCAGGTTCCGACGGTTTGAGTTGCGCGTCGGCCCAACCTTGCCGAACATAGCGGTCGATTGTCGCCACCACCTCGGCACGGCTGGTGCTCGGCTCGGTCGGCGGGTCCGCAGCCCTGGCCCCGGTAACGACACCCCCTAGATTGCACGCCAGCGCCCAGGCACAGCAGATCGACCGCGCTGCTGTGCCAAGATGGCTGCCTGGCACCTGGTGTGCGGTGTTTCGATAGCGTGCAAGTGTCAATCGATTCCCCTCCCAGACGGTGTACTGATTCGCATGACCTGACAATTGTCCAGAGCCACGCGGCACAGGTCAATTTCGCCCCCCTGTCCTAGCGTGTTGATGCTCTTTGGCATCCGCCGGAAAAGTCACAGGCCATGTCACGCGCTGGGGGCATTACGGCATAGGGGCCTTACCGCAGTGGGCGTCACCACAGGGAGCCTAGTCGAGCGCAGCGAATTCCCTGAAACGACCAAGGCCTCCGCGGAACTCGACGTTCCGGGAGGCCTTGACGGGTGTTCGATTCTGCTACAGGTGTTGCAGAATGCTACGTACGATTTGGACACACCAACCGAGGACAACGCCTCTTTGAAGTCCCCGATTCGCGATCCCCGAGCGGATGCCGACGCTTCCACGAGCCGCCACCTGGGCCCGTGTTTGTTCCGCAAAGCGTCGTGCTGAAACCAGTTACGATCATGGCCCGCCCGTACCTCTTCTCAACTGCCGGCCCCGAACTCAGGCTCTTCTCTGTTCCGACCCCGGGGAAGCAATTCATAAGCCAAGGCATCGATAAGCAATCAGCGTGCCAATTGCTGAGTCTGGCACAGCCGGTTGGCAACTTCTGGCGCCATCACCCCCACGTTCAACACCCGCCCGGCCGGCATTTCTGAAGCGACCACCGGCAGCGTGTCCGCCAACCGCGGCAACTCGAAACTGTCGAGAAGCTGGCCGTCGAGAGTGCGCACGCGGACCACAAGCGCGTGGTCGGTCACCTCGACCACGCCATAGTGTTGCTGCCCGGCGGCCAGTTGCGCGGTGCTCGCGCGGCGCTTCCCTGCCGCATAGGTGTTGGGCGCCCCACCCCCGGAAACGATGTAGGTTACGCCATCCAGTGGGCAACTGCGCTCGTAACTGTGGTTGTGGCCGCTCAGCACCAGTAGTACACCGTGGTCGCGCAGCGGAGCGTGCAGGCACATACGTCGCCACCAGACTTGCGGCCCGTCGCGACGCGAGCAGGTAACCACCGGTCGGTGCAAGCACACCACGCGCACTCGCGCGGTTCGAGCCAAGACCTCGTGAAGCCAATTTGCCTGCGCGGTTCCCGGCACCAGCGATTGCTCGGAGTTCAAGGCCACGATGTCGACGTCGTCCGACGAGTCGACGTAATAGGCCGGGCCGACACGATCGAACTGTTTCCGGAGCACGCTCGCCCCCTGGTCGGCCAATTGACGATCGACATCGTGATTGCCCACCACCGGCAGCAGCCGCAGGCGATGCCGCGCCACCAATTCATGCAGGCGGCGCCATTGGTCGGGGTCGCTGCCATTGTCGACCATGTCACCCAGGTGAATCACGAAGCGCGGCTGCTCAGCCGCCATGGCTGCGAACAGTCGATCGGCCAAGGCAAAATCGGCGTGGGTATCGCCGACAAACGCAAAGCGCCAGCGAACGGCCCGGGCTGGCGCGGCCGCGGGGCGAGCGGCGGGCCCCACGTGGTGCGGCGCTCGCCAATAGGCGCCGCTCCAGAACACGCCGCCCACAATCACCAGGCCCAGGCTCCAAACCCGCCATCGGCGCAGGTGTCCGTACTTGTTTCCAAGTCCCGTGGTGAGCATGGCGTTGGGTACTCAGGCCGATTCGCGAAACTCGATCGTGTGCAGTCGCGAATACAGCGCACAGCGGCGTAGCAACTGTTCGTGGGTTCCTAGGTCGACAACCCGGCCCGCTTCCATCACCAGTATGCGATCGGCCAGGGCCAAGGTTCCCAGGCGATGGGTGATAATGAACGTGGTGCGGCTGCGCACAAACTGTTCCAGCACCCGGTGGATGAGTTGCTCGCTTTCCAGGTCGATCTGACTAGTGGCTTCATCCAGAATCAGGATTGCCGGGTCGCGCAAGATCGCGCGCGCCAGCGCGATGCGCTGCCGCTGTCCGCCCGACAGCGCGCCACCCCGTGCACCCACCAGGCTGTCGTAGCCGTGTTCCAACCGCTCC
>CAYSXM010000160.1:0-8043 GCA_964434905.1 uncultured Pirellulales bacterium
CGATTCGGGGAAGACATCGATCGCCGGCTGCCCCGTCAACTGAACCGTAAGCTGGTTTCCCTGGCGGGCCACGGTCAGTACCGCGCCGGGCGCCAGTTGATATTGCCCCAGCAGGGCCTCGAAAGTGGCGGGATCGACCGCCGCTGCCACGTGGTTTTTCGGCACGCGATACGGTTCGCCATGGACCAGCGAAATCAGCTCGCGCGCGATGCGGTCGCAGGGGCCGTCCTCGAAGTTGCTCAGCACGACCACGCAAGATTGCGATTGCGGCCGCCGATACAACGCGCTGGCAAACCCGTTGATGCCGCCGTTGTGCCAGACGAGCTTGTGGTCGCTGGTGGGCTCCTCGACCCCCCAGCCATAGGCATAGTTATCGAGCACCGGCGTGGTCAACCTGGCGTAGGATTCCGCGGACAACAGTTTGCCCTCGGACAGCGCCGCGTCGTATTGCTCCAAGTCGCCGACGGTCGAATACAGCGCCCCGGCCGCGTAGCAGGAGCTCATGTGGATGAACCGTGCGTTTTCCACGTGGTCGCCGTCGTGGCGGTAACCCGCCGCGCGCTGCGGGATCAGCTCATCGGCATCGTCGTAGCCGCTGGAGGCCATTTCCAGCGGCTCCAGAATGCGCTGGCGAATCAGGGTGTCGTACTTCTTGCCGGTCACCTTTTCGAGTGCCAGGCCCAACAGCACATAGCCGGAGTTCGAGTAAGCGTACTTCGTGCCGGGCGTGAATTCGAGCGGTTTGTCGCGAAACAGGGGCAACAGCTTTTGGGGGCGGTTGAGTACCGCCATCTTGCCGAGCCATTCCAACGAATCGGTGTAGTTGTACAGGCCGCCCGTGTGCGACAGCAGGTGGTGCAAGGTGACCGGTTGCCAAGCGGCCGGCGAGTCGGTGAGGTACTTGGTGATCGAGGCGTCGAGCGTCATTTTCCCCTGGTCGACCTGTTCGAGGATCAACAGCGCCGTAAACGATTTGGTGATCGACCCTATCCGGAACTTGGTCGCCGTCGTGTTCGGCACGTCCAACTCGAAATTGGCGCGCCCCAACCCCCGGCTCACGAGCACCTGGCCTTGGTGCTTCACTAACACCGTGCCGCTGAAGTGCCACACGGTGTCGGCCGCGCTTAAGTATTCATCGATGCGCGTCACCAAGTCTGAAGTGGCGGTTGTCACGGCAGCGATGGGCGCATCCGTGGCGCCTGCGGAGGTCGTTCCCAGGAACGCGACGATCAGGGTCGCCAACCATGTCTGCCGTCTTCGCCATCGATTTTTCAACGAACGCGTCATGCTCGATGCTCCGCTCTGGTTGGTGATGCTGGAAATCGCGCGGGGCCAAATGCCGGTCCGGGCCGAGGGTGGCGCGCCGGGCTGACCGTCGCTGTGATCGGCAGCTCTTGGCCCTCCCCCAGTCGGCCCTATCGGACCGCGTCGGTAAGCATCTTCGTATTCGGAACACTGTGCCGGTTCAAGAGGCCGGCTTCCTCGGTCTCGATGACCGTGGCCACGGGTCCTACCTCGCGTACTCGGCCGTGCAGCGTGCCAATCGTTACCTGGTCGCCGGCGTGCAGCCGTTGGCGGACGTAGTATCCGGCCAGAATCCCCCCCATCACGTCGCGGCCCCCCAGGCCAAATGCCAAGCCAAACCCCAAGGCCACGGCACCGAATGTGATCAGGACCAACTCGCGCAGCAACTCGAATTGGATTCCCAACTGATCGAACGCCGCCATGAAGGTCATGAGTGCTAGTACCCAATAGCACCCGGTCGCCAGGTGTTCGGCATAGCTCACTCCGATGCGATCGGCGCTGGTAGCAATCAGGCCGCGCAGAAACGCGGCGACCAACAGGCCGATGACCACGACCACGGTGGCCACCAGCAAGCGCGGAATGTAGGCCACGACCTGTTGCATGGCCGTCGACACCGTCTCCAAGCCCAGGATGTTGAAACCGGCGGTCAAGAACACGCTCATCATCAGCCAGAACATCAACTGGCCGACAATCGCGGACACGCTACGATCGATTCCCACCTGGCGCATCGATGTCCGCAAGCCGCTGCGGTCGGCCGCGGCTTCGAGGCCGATCGCCTGGCTGATTGCTTCAACCCCCCGACCGACCAGCCGCGCAATCACATAGCCCGCCACCAGCACGACCAGCATGGCGCATACATTGGGTACGTGGCCCACGATCTGTCCAAAGGCATCGCTAAAGCTATGGGTGACGACCTGGCGCCAGTTTTCCACCGTTTGCAGATTCACTTCCGGCATCCGTGAGGGATTTGCCGCGGGCGCGGCGGCGGCCGTGGTTGCGTCGAACATGACAGGCTCTCCAGGCTAGAGGGTCAACCGAGTGCGTAGTGATGTCGTGGTGCGTTCTGTGCGGGCGGTGCTCGACCCGCCCAGCGCTAGTGTTGTGGCGGGTGGCGTCGGCTGGGCGGGAGCCATTGGCCAGAAATTGTCATCCAGGCCAACCCCCACCCGGCCTGTGCAAAATGGCCCCACGCCCAGGGCGCCGCGCGGAATACAAAGTCGATCGTATGCAGCACCAGCAGCCAGCGATTTACCCGCCCGTGCAATTGCTGATCGAAGTCGGGCGGCGGTGGCACCGGGTGCGATGGCGCGGCTTGCAGGAATTGATCCCAGGCTTCGTCACTCATGGTGTTTCCTGTGGTTCGGCAGATCCCGTGCTTGGTACGTCGGGTGGCGGGCCGAAGCGATCGTGCAGCCGTTGACAAGCCCGGCTGACGCGCATCTTGCAAGCGCTGGTCGACAACTGGAACAGCTCGGCTAGTTCGTCGTACGTGTAACCCTCGGTGTATTTCAATAGCAACAACGCCCGGTCGTTTTCCTCCAGCGTGTCGAGCATCTGACGCAAATCCATGCCGGTTCCGGCAGCCAGCTCGGGGCGTGCGGCTTGGGCCACCCAGGTTTCGTCGGGCGCCGTCGATTCGTGCCGCCGTCGCCTTGCTCGGCCGCGTCGCAGCCCCAGGCAGGTGCGCACCGCGATCCCGTGCAGCCAGGTGCTAAACTGCGATCGGCCGGCAAACCGTGTACGATGCAAGAACAACCGCACAAACACCTCCTGCACGGCATCCTGCGCGTCGGCCTCGTTGTCCATCAGCCGATAGCACACGCTCCACACCCGCGGACGATGCCGCGCCACCAGTTTTTCGAAGGCCAGCCCGAGCGATCCCTCGCCGATGGCTTCGGCCAAGAGCGCTTCGTCCGACGGCTCGTTCGAGTCCACGGCCACCCCCCTGCCCAGAGCACCCGGCCGGGATGCCGCCCACGCTATGTTGCCGACGCCGGCTCGGGGGTCACCAGCGAGCGTTCACCCGAAGGCCGTATTTCGTCGCAACCTCAACCCTGACAGATGGTTAGGATATTCTGTCCAGAACAGGGGTAAACCGATCAAATCCGGCCAAACCCGTCAAGATGGCCCCGTCTTGGGCTCGACTCGCAAGCTAGGTTTGCAGGGGACCCGTCCCTAGCGATCCCTCTGGTCGACCGTGGCCCAGAGCGGTGTATCCCCCCCGGTAACTGTCCTTGAATTCTCTTTCGCCTCGGCGCGAGTAACAGCATGCCTGCCAGCGGAACGCGTACGTTGGACCTCGTGATCATCGACGACGATCCCCAGATGGTTCGTCTGCTCGAACGTTTGGTGAAGCGCGAGATGGGCGATGCCGTGGTCATGCACACCTTTGTCGATCCGCTACTTGCCCAGCAGCACATCGACCATCACTGCTGCGATATCCTGGTTACCGATTTGCAAATGCCAGGCGTGGACGGCTTGCAATTGCTGCGGTTTGCCAAGACGCGCAACGCCTGGACACAGGTCATCTTCATGACCGCGCATTCCACGTGGGATGCCATTAGCGAGGCTTTGGAATTGGGGGCCAGCGACTATCTGGTGAAACCCCTCAGCCCCGCGGACGTTGCCGAAGTGTTGCAGCAAACTCATGGCCGTTGCCGTCGATGGCAAGCCGCGCTGGGCAGTACCCTGGCCGCGGTGCACGGGCGAAAATAGTGCCCCGGTCGCGGGCCGCCGCCGCTAGACTTTGGGGTCTTGTCTGGCAGCCATGTCGTTCAGGCTGTGCAGCCTGGCGGCAATGGGCCCGCGCTACACCCCTGTTCTCAACCTCGTCGTGACCGGACTCAGCCCGTCCGAGAATTCGACGGGCTGCTAGCGAGCGAGCCCGTTTGGCAACGACGAACGGTTGGGGCATAATCTACTGTCGGTGTTGGCCGACCGGCGCGCGGCGCAGGGCCGGCGCGTGCCAGGGCCCCGCATCACAAGTTCCAGCAAAGGGTACGGCGATGACCAAGTTCGGCGTGTTGAACATCGCACTGGGTTGCGTTCTGGCCTGGCCTGGCGCGGCATTGCACGCGGCCGACGCGCCGGGCGATGCCATCCTGGGCAAGTGGTGGTTCCCCAAGAAGAATGGCCAAATGGAGATCACCCAGGAAAAGGGGGTGTACTCCGGCAAGGTGGTGGCGTACGACGACGAAGCCGCGCTCGACAAGCACAACCCCGACCCGGAACTAGCCAAGCGGCCGTTCTTGGGCATTTTGATGCTTCAAGATTTCACCTACGACGCCGACGGCGCCCAATGGGTCGACGGCACCATCTACGACGGCGAAAGCGGCAAGACCTACAAGTGCAAAATGTGGTTCGACGAAGGCGACAAGGTGAAGCTGAATGTGCGCGGTTTCATCGGCATCGCCATTCTTGGCCGCACCGAGATCTTCACCCGCGTGACCGCCGAGGACGAACGCCGTGCCGCGGAAGAGGCCGCCCGGAAAGCAGCGGCCAAGAAAGACGCCGCTGAAGAACCGTCCGACACGACGGAGGACCAGGACGACAAGGCAGACGACAAGTAACCCAACCACGGTCGACAGCCCGACGACGAATTCAGCCGGGTGCCAAGACGCTTACCCCAGGCTGGAACTTGGCAAGGTTGAAACATGCCACGATGGCATATTTCAACGGACTGTTACGGTGTCGCGCCCGCGGGTTCGTCCACCAGCAACCGGTCTACTCGCCAATCGGAGCCTTCCTGGCCGATCAACACATGCACCAGCGGCTGGCTGGCTTGGGCCTGAAACAGGCACTCGGCACGGGGGCTGCCGTCGATGGATGCCGTTTGCACCGAGACCAGCCTTAGCGGTTTGGAAAGCAGTGGGTGTTGCTCCACGAACTGGATGAATCGCTCTTGTCCCTGCGCGCTTTTGAATTCGCTGGTGGTCGCCAGCCACGCCTGTTGCGTCTGATGTTCCGCCAACTGTTGCAAGAACGCCTCGGCGACAGCCCGCGCGACATCGGTATCTGCCTGGCTCGATGCGCTAGAGCCTGGGAAATAGACCAACGCGGCAATTGCGATCGCCGCCAGCAGCGCGGCCAATAGCCCGTTGCGCAAGGTATGGGTGCCGCCCGTGGTGGCCGATGGGGTATGGGGCATTTGCGAGTTCTAGTCCGGGTGTGAAAAGGACTCACCGCCACCGCGAGTTCCCAGGGCGCGCCAAACCGAGAGCGCGATCGTATCGCTGATGCCACGCGCCGAACCGTCGAGCAGTAACACGTTCACCTGTTTGGCGTGGTAGCTGCGCGCGGTCACCGCGGCATAGGTGGGTGCCGTTATCGACTCGCCATCGCGCATGGACGTCAGGTCGACATCGTAGGACAACCCCGTCGCCAAATGCATATAGGGCACCACGGTGTTCGGGGTGCAGGTGGTGGTGAAGCCGCTTTCGTGAACGTCCCCCTCGACCCATTCGGTGTGGCCGTTCGTGTCGAACGTGCCGCCGAAATAACCGGACAGCGCCGCCACGTTCGCCGGCGGATCGACTTCGAGCGCATTCGGCAAGTTGGTGTCCCACAGGTTCGGCTGATAGGCCTTCACCTCGGCAGCGGCCAGCGTGTTGCTCAGGCCATCCTTGATGTCCGCGGCGCGGAACGCGCGGTTTGGCCCAAACGCTCCGTCACCACAATCTCCACGCACGGGGTCGTAGATGAACCAGCTCCCCTCGTTGAAGCCGTAGTTCAAGGGATAGTGCGTCAGCGTCGGCGTCTGGCGTGGCCGGTCGTTGATTTCGCTCGGGCAGATGTAGGTCGATACGCGGGTGCGCGCAGCCAGGGGATTCGCCGTGAACTCCGCCTCCACGTTCCAGTCGACCAGGTTGGCCAGTTGCGCTTGTTCCAAGAATGGCAACAGCCGGGCGTGGGCCGACCACGGTTCAAACGTGCTGCCGCGCGGCAAGATCGAAACCGGCGGCAACGTGCCCACCGTCGAAAGATAATTGTGCAGTGCCAGCCCGATTTGTCGCAGGTTGTTGCGGCATTGCGACCGGCGTGCCGCCTCGCGCGCGGCTTGCACGGCCGGTAACAGCAGCGCAATCAAGATGCCGATGATGGCGATCACTACCAACAGCTCGACCAGCGTGAAGCCAGGGCGTGTGCCGTTGCCATTCGCGCTGGTCAGCGTGCGTGCCAGTGGCCGACGGCTCGCGTTGCTCGCTACCAGCATATCGTCATTGCCGTTCTCCGCGACGCGAGCCGCAGACCCCATCGCGGGGCCACTGGCCACCTCGGCTGCGCGGGCCCATCGCGGTATTCCTTGCAGCCGCAACACTTTCGACTCCTCGTCACGAGGTTCAAGAATAATCCGGGCTGAAGAACTCGGGCTCAGTGTATCACTGCCAGGGGCCGATGCGATGGACCTCATCCAAGCTTGCCCAAATGTCACTCCGCTAGCCTGGGGCCCCCGGGCCACCCCAGAAGCACGGCAAAACGGCCGCCGGTGGTCACCAACCCCCTGGCTGCACTGGCTCGACAGCCGCCCTGGGGGTTATGTTACCAACCGGTTGACTTATCCCGAATTTTTCATGAGCCATCTGTTGCGGCGCCGCAGGGATGCCATGACAAGACCGCGGTGCACGTCATTGCCTTGCGAGCCGTGTGGAGCTGTGCTCCGCACAGGGCGAGGCGGAAACACGCCTCGACGGCGTCTTTCAAGGGACGGATACGCTAAACACTCGGGTTTCGCCGACATCTGGGGGAATGAAAATCGATCATGAACGACGACGCCTTGCCCACGGGTCCACGAGAACGTGCGCCCCTGACCGACGATGTTTTTGTGCCGCTCGAGTATGTCGGTCCTCGCGGCATCGAGCAAATTCCAGTTTTGGGCGAGCTGCCCGTGCTCGACGCCGAGCAGGTTTCGGAATTGCGGCGTGAACTGGCTGGCGCGCAAGCGCCGCCGCAGGCTCGCCGCCGATGGGGCTTGCCTGTGGTGCTGTTCACGTTGACGTGCGTATCCACGTTTTTTGCCGGGGCGACTGGCTGGTTGGTCGGCGCGGCCTTCATGGGAGGCGACGCGACGGCGCAATTGATGTCGGCGCACTGGCGAGGTGGCTTGGTCTACATGCTCGCGGTGATGACCATTCTGTTGGCGCACGAGATGGGGCATTTTCTACAAGCGGTGCGCTACCGCGTGCCAGCCAGTTTGCCATTTTTCATTCCGATGCCGATCACGCCCATAGGTACCATGGGGGCCGTGATTGGCATGCACGGTTCGAGCGCCGATCGCAAGCAGATGTTCGATATCGGCATCTCGGGGCCGCTGGCAGGCCTGGTGGCGATCGTGCCGATGCTGGCCTGGGGTGTCTGGCAGGCCGACGTGGCGCCCGGACAAACCGCACCGGGCACGCAGGAATTTGGTGATCCGCTGTTGGTTCGCTGGATGATCGCCTGGCTGCGCAGCGATGTGGGGCCCGACCAGCAGTTGTGGCTGAACCCGCCGCTGATGGCTGCTTGGGTCGGCCTGCTGATCACCGGTTTGAACATGCTGCCCATCAGCCAGCTCGATGGCGGCCACGTGTCGTACGCGTTGTTTGGGCGCGGTGCCCATTGGCTGGCACGCGGCGTGATGTTGGCCTCGATGGCCTTTGTGGTGGTGTTCGAACAATATGGCTGGATGCTGATGTTGCTGCTGGTCACGTTTCTGGGGGCCGACCATCCGCCGACGCGCGATGATCAGGTGCCGCTGGGCTT
>CAYSXM010000161.1:0-3327 GCA_964434905.1 uncultured Pirellulales bacterium
TGGAGGTCTTGTGACAGGTGCCGCAGGTAAAGTCGAGGCCTTCGGCGTCCATGTCGTAGCGCACAAAGTGGAATGGGGGCAGGCGGTCAATCCTGACGATGTGGCGGCATTGCTCAAGGCACACCCCGATACGGGCGTGGTGTTCGGCACGCTGATGGAAAGCTCGACCGGCGTGGGGCACGACGTGCGCGGCATTGCCGAGGCGGTGGCCGGGTCGGGCGCGCTGTTCGTGGTCGACGGCATCAGCGGCGCCGGCGTGATGGAATGCCGCACCGACGACTGGGGTATCGACGTACTAGTGGTCGGGTCTCAAAAAGCGCTGATGTTGCCGCCGGGTTTGGCGTTCTTGTCGGTTTCGCCCGCCGCCTGGCAGCGAATCGAGGCCCAGCGGCCGCAGGCTTTTTATTTCGACCTGCTGGCGCATCGCAAAAAACTGTTAGACGGCCCCGACACCCCCTGGACACCGGCCCACACGCTGATCGCCGCGCTGGCCGAAACACTGAAGCTGATCCGGGCCGAGGGAATGGAAAAAACCTGGCAGCGGGCGCGGACCATGGCCCGCGCCTGCCGCGCGGGGTTACAGGCCTCGGGAATCGAGCTGTTTGCAGCGCGGCCTGCCGATGGTCTGACCGCGGCCTACTTGCCCGACGGGGTCGACGGTTCGGCCTTTCTCAAACGGCTCGAGTCGCGGTTCGGCATCAAGGTGGCCGGGGGACAGGGTCCACTGAAAGGAAAGATTTTCCGCGTGGCCCACATGGGCATCGTCGACGAGCTGGACATTCTGGCCACGCTGTCGGCGATTGAACTGGTGCTGGAAGAATTGGGCAAACCGGTCGAACTGGGGGCCGGCGTAGCAGCCGCCATGCAAGTACTGGCCGAAGCCCAATCGGCCAAGAGCCTGGCCTGAGCGTGCGGTTAGCAGTCTGTCGATTGCTTCCACGGGCTGCTAGCTGGCGTCTGGCCGTTCCGAGCGATTATCGGCTGAGCCGACTCCCTGGGCCCGCGGGTAGCCGGGATCGCAGGCTCCCCACGGCAGCCCCCCGGGGTTTCCGCGGCCGGCGCGGGCCCCTGGCCCACGGACCCAGCGGTCTCTACGCTAACACGCTTCCCGCCTTGCGACCCGCGACCCGCGCGTCGCTACCTCCTGCTCGAAGGTTGATTGGCATGCCCCGTGTCGTGGTATTGGATCCGCTGTCGCCTGAAGGCTTGGCGATGCTGACGGCGGCGGGCGTCGAGTATGAAGAACGCATTGGCCTGGCGGGCGAAGCGCTGCGCGAAACGCTGCGCGAGTTCGACGGCGCGATCTGCCGCAGCGGCGTGAAGCTGAATGCGGCGGCGCTCGAAGGGAACCGCCGCCTGAAGACCATCGTGCGCGCCGGAGTGGGGACCGATAACATCGACCTCAAGGCCGCCACGCGCCTGGGGATTGTGGTGATGAACACGCCGGCCGGCAATACGCTGAGCACGGCCGAACACGCCATCGCGTTGATGCTTGCGCTGGCGCGTAACGTGGCGCCGGCCTTTGCCAGTTTGCGGGCGGGCAAGTGGGATCGCAAGAGCTTTACCGGGGCACAGCTAGCGGAAAAGACCCTGGGCGTGGTCGGTCTGGGGAGGATTGGCCAGGCAGTGGCGCTGCGCGCCAAGGCGCTCGAGATGCGCGTGCTGGGGTTCGACCCATTCTTGTCGGCCGATCGCGCCGCCAAGTTGGGCATCGAATTGTTTACCCGCGTCGACGACATGCTGCCGCTGGTCGACTTCCTCACGGTCCATACGCCGTTGACCGACGAAACCCGGAACCTGTTCGGCTTCAAGCAATTGGAGCTGGTCAAGCCCGGCGCACGGTTGATTAATTGCGCCCGCGGCGGCATCTACGACGAGCAAGCCCTGGTGGCGGGTCTGGAAAGCGGCCGCTTAGGTGGCGTGGCGCTCGACGTGTTCGTGGAAGAACCGTGCACGACGAGCCCCTTGTTCCAACTGCCGAACGTGGTGTGCACGCCGCACCTGGGCGCCAGTACGGAAGAGGCCCAGGCCCAGGTGGCCGTGGAAGGGGTGGGTCTCTTGGTCGATTTTCTGACCACCGGGGTCATTCGCCATGCGGTGAACATGACGCCCATCGACCGGCAAACACTCGACAGCCTGGCCGGTTATCTCGATGTGGCCTATCGGCTGGGGTTGGTTCACGCGCAGATGGATCGCGGCGCGCCGCAGCGTGCCCGGCTGATCTATCGCGGCGAGGTCGCCAACAAGGATACGAAGCTGCTCACCGCCGCGTTCGCGGCAGGCTTGTTGGAACACGCACTGGCCGAACCGATCAACATCGTGAATGCCACCGTCTTGCTGCGCGAGCGGGGGATCGAGTTGTTGGAGGAAAGCCGCTCCGATCGCAGCGATTTCAACTCGCTGATTACCGCCGAAGTGACCACCGACACCAAGACCTATGTCGCCGCGGGAACCCTGTTCGGCAACCGGCTGGAACGCTTGGTGCGGCTGGGCGACTATCGCCTGGAAGCGTATCTCGATGGCGTGCTGATGATTTTCACCCACAACGACGTGCCGGGAATCATTGGCCGCGTAGGAACAATTTTTGGCGAGCACCAGGTGAACATTGGCCAGATGAGCGTGGGGCGCGCCGGCGATGCCCCCGGCGGCGACGCGATCGGGGTATTGAACCTCGACAGTGAACCACCCACGGCGGCCATCGACGCCGTGCTGGGGCACAAGGATGTGCGCAGCGTGAGCATCATCCGGCTGCCGGCCGCTGGCGAGCGCCCCGCATGGATGCTAGGATAACCCCCCTGGTTGGGCGCCAGGTTCAGCCTGGGTTTTCAACGTCGCCACTCTCGGCCCGCAGGAGTTGATTGCCATGCACGTTCGACGCTGTCGCTGGTACTTCGCGGCCTGGTACCTGGCGTGTGCCGGTATGTTGACCTGGTCTGGCTGTGGGGCCGCGGAGGAAACCCCTGCAGCGGCGCCCCCCGCAGCCGCGCCATCTCAAGCGGCGCCGGATGCCACCACGGAAGGGGAGGCCGCCGCGCCCTCCGAGACGAGCACCGACAGCGCGACGGCTACCAGCGAAGCACCCACCACGGAAGCCACCGAGACCCAAGCGGCGGAACGAGCCGCCCAGGCGCCGGGCGCTAGTGCCCTGTTCGCTGCCTTTACCAAGCCAGTTGAAGGCGCTCTGCAAGGCACCATGCAAACGATGATGTCGGCCATGACGGGTAGCCTGTCCGGCGCGCCGCAACCGGCGGCCGCAGCGGCGCCTGCTGAACCGGCGCCTGCTGAACCGGCGCCTGCTGAACCGGCGCCTGCTGAACCGGCGCCTGC
>CAYSXM010000161.1:3427-8043 GCA_964434905.1 uncultured Pirellulales bacterium
TGAACCGGCGCCTTCGGCAGAGCCGGC
The DNA here is from genome assembly GCA_964434905.1 of uncultured Pirellulales bacterium. Taxonomy (GTDB): domain Bacteria; phylum Planctomycetota; class Planctomycetia; order Pirellulales; family CAYNRE01; genus CAYSXM01. The sequence continues at coordinate 3,455 of CAYSXM010000161.1, forward strand.
ACAGCCGTAACTGCCCCGAGGTGGTTTGGCCTATCTGGTGGCCGCTTCGTGACCGGTGCGCATTGAGTTGCCCGTCGCGGGCGCGTAGCGTGGAATTCTAGGCGCACTGCTTGCGCCGCAGGCACCTTGGCTGCGCCGCAGGCACCTTGGCGGCGCTACGAGTCCATTAGCTGCGCCGAAGCGGCCGTGGTGGATCGAGCACGGGGCAAGTTGTTCCCGCTCGGCGGTTGGTTGTCTGTGTCGAGCACTCGCCAGCGCACTGGTGAAATGGATTCCAATGCATCCGGGCTTAGGCTTACTGCTGCTCGCATCGCTGGTGGTCAGCCAGCGCGCGTGGGGGCCGTGCTCGACAAGCTCTCTGGCAGGTTGCTGGGTACCGGCCCTGCTGCTCGTCACGCTGCCCGTGGCGTTGGCCCTGGGCTATGCGCGGGGCGTCGGCGTGGCACGCGGTGCGGCTGGTGACAGCGCCGAGTTTTCAAGGCCGCGGTTGGCCACGGCTCGCCTTCGACTTCAGGTTCTGTGGCTGGCCGCCACGTTACTGGTTTTCCTTACCGGTGTCTGGCCCTGTTGCGTGGCGACGATTGCCCCGGGCGACCCGCCCGGTGTGGTCTGGGCCCTGGCCAGCATGGCCGCAGTGTTGTTGCCCTTGGGGGGCGTGTGGATTGCGTGGGGGATGGTCGAGGAAACAGTGGCCAGCGCCGCTCCGATCGCTGGCAGTGCGCTGTTCATGCTGGGCCTGCGAGGGGCCATTTGGAGACTGCGGCAGCAAGTGGGCTTGATCGTGGCGCCGGTGCTAGCGGTTTTGGCGCTCGACGACTTGGCGCGATGGACGATGGGATCGGCCGGCAGATTGGGGGTCGTGGCCTATACCACGGTGGGCTGCGCGGGGCTGCTGGTGTTCTTCCCATGCGCGGTGCGCTGGCTCTGGGTCACACGGCCGTTGCCACACGGCCTGCTGCGTCAACGGCTGGAACAACTGGCTCATCAAGGCGGTTCCCCGATCAGCCAATGGCTGCTCTGGCATTCCGACGGGCGAATCGTCAATGCCGCGGTGGTGGGCTTCTTGCCATGGCCTCGCTATGTACTGATTAGCGATGGGTTACTCTCGCGACTCACCCCCGACGAACTGGCGCTGGTGTGCGCCCACGAACTGGGACATGTACGGCATCGCCATGCGTGGGTACGCGTGGGGGTCATGGCAGCACCCGCCAGCCTTTGGGCCGTGCTGTGTGCAGTGCTGCCCGCGGCTCCGGTCTGGCTCGAACAAAACCTGGTGGTGGTGGGCGACGGTCCCGGCGCCATCGCGCTGGCGCTGGCCGGCATGACCCTGTGGGCGGGCACGGTTTTCGCCTATGTCGCGCGGCGCCTGGAATGGCAGGCCGACGATTTCGCCTGCCGGTTACTGGCCGCCGAGGAGGCGCCGGGAGAATCGGACTGGGTGGCCGACACCGCGAGGCGCTATGCCCAGGTGTTGGAAAAGATGGCGCGGGCCAACGGGCTGGCTGTGTCGCGCCGCACCTGGCAGCACGGACGACTGTCCGACCGCATTGCGCGGTTGCGCGCCTGGCCAGACGGCGCACCCGAGCTGGCCGGTTCGCCGGTGGGTCGGCTGAGCGTGGCCACGGCAGGCCTGACGGCGGCCGGGCTGGCCGCTGTGATCGGCCAATCGCTCGGCTAGCAGGCGCGTCGAGTTCATCATCCGGCTGCTAGGCGCCCGGGTCGGCCGCTGCGGCGGTCGTGCAGTGGCCCGTGCCGACGGTCCCCCCGCAGGGGGTGAAAACGCCACTGCGGCTCTTCGGAAGCGAGCCTTATTGCTTCGAGTCCCTGTTGGGCGAGCCCGGCGACGTCATAACCGGTGTGCCCGCCAAACTTTGGCCAGGCTTCCCTGAAAATTTATTCGCCCTCGGCTACGTAACCTGCCGATGTTCCCTTCAGCGGGAAGCGAAGGCGATGCCGGTATGACTGGTACGCTGCCTGTGATGATGGCCTCTATCGGCCTCTGGCCGAGACGGACACTAGTGATGCAGCCTCCGCACTTGCAGTTGGAAGAAGTGGTTTCTTCGGCCCTGGAACGCAGCCCCCACATCAATCGGCGCAAGCTACAGGTCGAGGCCGCCGCGGGGCGGGTCGTACTGCGAGGGGTGGTGGGCACCTACTACCAGAAGCAGATGGCCCAGGAAGCCTTGCGTTTGGTCGACGGCGTCGACGAAATCGAGAACCAGCTCGAAGTCGCCTGGAGCTAGCCGCCGGGATTACTGGCCGCGCGCCACTTGCTGCCTGCCAGGCGCCACGCGGTAACAATCGCCGCGTTACCACGCTGAACAGGGAAGGTGCTACCCACTTTCCCACTTGGAAGCGATGGTGCGTGATGTTGACGTTATCGAAGCGTTGGATGATGGTGTCCGCGTTTGGCCAGGGGGTGTTGTTTTCACTGGCCCTGACCGGCGGCGTGCGAATCGCCTGCTGGCTGTGCGGCACCACACTGTCGGAACGTGCCGCTGGCAACTTGTTCTTGTGCAGCAGCCTGGTGACCGGCGCTCTCTCGGCATATCTATACGGTCGGTACTTGAGCAAGCATGATGCATGAGCGAGTCGTGGCGGTGGACCGTATAGATGCGTTGCGCAAGGCGATCGTGAAGTCAAAAGCGCAACTCATCCCTCAGGTTGAAGCAGCCATCGCCAAGTCGCTCCTTCAGCTCGAGTAGCGCGGAACCAAAAACGAATCGTCGCGGATGTCGCTCACGGCACCTGGTTGCGTTATGAATTGCCGATTCCCGCATACGGGTTCCACTTCTCTATTCGCGCCTGATAGCGACCATGTCGCGGCGTTTATCGATGTGATCGAGGAACCGGCAGATTCAGGCGTTGGCAGGGATCGACCGCGGAATCACCGCGTGGCTGCGACCATTTGTTGTCGGTGTTGCGTGGCAACGAAACGCTCACCACGTGCGCAGTTGCAAGAGGCCCATAACAGGTTAACGGGCCGCTTCGAGTACGCTGGCAGGCGTCCATACGGTCAGACCCGAGTATCGAGTGAAGTCGGCGGCGTTGAACGTCAAGATATGATCGAGGGAGTGTCGCTCCATGGCCGCGACAAGTCGGGCATCGTGTGCGTTCTTTCCCGTAATCCGGTGCGACCGCACCAGCTTTCTCCACCGTTCGTACACAGCTCGCTCGTCGCGCAAGAGGGTGAACAATTCCAAATAGTCCGCCAGATCGCATTCCGCCTAGTCCGGCGTCAGCCCTAGGCCGTTGTTCTCCAAGGGACGGGTGGCGACGGACCAATACTCGTAGATTACTTGCGGCACCAGGCAGCACTCGTAGCCTTGCTCGGGCAACAGCGCCACGGCGCGGCGGGAATCGTGAGCCGACGGCTGGTTCGCCTCAGAAAGCCGAACGATGATGTTCGTGTCGAGCAGAATTCTCAACGTCCGCGATCCGCATAGATCGTCTCGCGACTTGCGTCAGCAAGTTGTGATCGCTCGGGATGCCGTGCCGCAATCGCTTCGAGAAAGGCCAACCGATCAGCAGTCGTTCGAGGAGTGGCGGCATTTCTGTCGGGGGCCGGATCGCCCAAGCGATCAGTCAACACATGAACCACGAAGGATTCGATATCTTGTCCAGCCGCCGACGCTTCGGCGCGGAGCTTGGCCTCGACCTCCGGAGTCAGCGGTAGTTGTAGATTCATGGCGATCGTCCTCCTGTTCGAGAATACCACAAACGCCGGCACCACGTGGGCAGGCAGAGTCGCCGCAACCGCGCGGCACTCATTCCTCCGCCACCAGTGTCGCCCGCAATTCCTCGAGGCGCCCGCGATCGACCTCGGCCGGTTCGTGCGTCAACAGCCAATCGAGATCGGCCAGTGCCCCGGCCCGATCAGCTAGTTGCCGGCGCAGTACCACGCGCATCAGTCGTACCTCGGTCTGATTCGGATCGACCACCAGCGCGGCATCGCAGTAGGCGAGCGTGGCCGTCAGGTCGCCCTCGCGCTGACTCACCCCCGACAGGTTGCGCAGCATGCGCACCAGCACCGCGCGCTTGCTGGCCGGGGCGAAATCCTCATCGCGCGCCGGCGCCCCTGTTGCTTCGGCCACGCGGCGACGGGCTTCGTCGCGCGCGATCCTCCGCCCGCGCTCGAACACGTCGATGATCTCGAAGGGGCCCCCGGCGGGGCGATGTTCCACCACGAAGTGCCCCGGCAGCGGTAACCCCACCAGTTCCAGCCCCAACCGCCGACCCAACTCGAGGTACAGCACCGCCAACGTCAGCGGTAGCCCTTCGCGATCGTCGAGCACCTCGTTCAAATAGCTGTTGGCGCGCAGGTAATAGTCGCCACGGCTGCCATGAAAGCCCTCTTCCTCGAACAACAGGCGATCGAGCGCTGCCAACCGCGTCGCGGCATCGGCCGTGGGTTCGAGCCGGGCGGCAATACGCTGGGCCAGGCTCGCGATCTCGGTCAAGTAGGCCTCGATGTCGATCTCTTCGTTGTCCAGCCGAGCCACCAGCAAGGCGGCACGCGCCAGATCGATTTCGGCGTCGCTTCCCTGGGTCGCGGTGGCCAGTTCCGCTAGCACCGCGGCGCGATGCAC
>CAYSXM010000162.1:0-8039 GCA_964434905.1 uncultured Pirellulales bacterium
CCATGCACAACGCCTCGGCCCCATCGTGCGCCGTCTCGACAATGCATCCATACCGCTCCAGCAGCGCGTGAGCGGCTTGCCGCACCGTGTCGTCGGCATCGGCCACCAGCACGTGCCGACCCCGCAGATTGGGGCGCGCGTCGCTCGGCAACGGCTGCGGATGCGCTTCGGCCGGGGCCAGTTTCTGCCCCACCTTCTGAATGACCTGCTTGATGTCGCGAGCGTTGCGCAAAATACGCTGTAGTTTTTCGACCACCTCGGGTTGATGGCCGATGTACCGTTCCATCATATTCACGGCGTCGTTCAGAATGTCGTCCACCGGCAGTGCCACGGCGCTGTGGATGGCTTCGACGCTGGCTGCGGCGGTCCCATATTTTTCGGCCGCCAGCAGTTCCAAGGTGTTCAGCGCCACGGCCACGTCGCGCGTGAAGATCTCCAAGAACTGCAAGTCGCTTTCGCTGAACGCGCGCGGCTCCGGACTCTCCACGTTGAATGTGCCAATCACCTCGTCGTGCAGAATGAGCGGCACGGTCAACGAACTCTTGGCCCCCTTGCAACCTTCGATGTACAGCGGGTCCTGGGCCGTGTCCTCGCACAGGTAACTCTTGCCGGTGGCAGCCACGAAACCCGTTACCCCGTTGTTCTGGGGCGATGCGAACAGGTCGCGCACCGCTGCCTCCGGAACAATGCCCACGGCCAGCAGTGGTTCCAATCGCCCGGTTTCGGCGTCCAGCAGTCGGATTTCCACCACGTCGAAATTCAGCAGATCTTTGGTGTAGTGCAGAATGTTCGACTTCAAGAGCTCGATGCGCTCTTCGACCGACATCTCGACCAGCTCTTCCGGCTTCAAGTCGGCCAGGTCGATACCCGCCTGGTGGATCGCTGCCAGTTTCTGCTGCTGCAATGTCTCGCGCGTCACGTCCCGTACCGTAACCACCAGGTGTTGCGCCGCCGCATCCCCCTCGCGAAGCGGCGATGCGTGGACATGAAAATACCGATTGTCCGAAGATCGCAACGTGGACGAACTCGGCTTGCCACTGGCCAACGCCGTGTGGAAAGGGCAGAAATCCGGCCCCAGAATCTCCGGGCTGCCCAGCGCCCGATAAAAATTGGCGCCCACCATGCTCGATTGGCCGCACCACTCGCACAACTGGTTGCTGCCCCAGATGATCACGTTGTCGTGATCCAACAACGCGACCCCCTCGGGCAGACCATCCAGAATGCGCTCGTTCTGTAGTAGCTTGCCCACCTGAAAGGCATCGCGCAACAACGCCGAGCCCACGAACACGCCCGCGAAATCGTCGCGCGCCAGTTGCCGCAGGCCCGCCAACATGCCAGGTGCGGTGACGACTTCGCACGACGGATCCCAAGGCACGGCCGACGCCGCACCCGACGAGCTATCGCTGACGACAAGTATCTTGGCCGGATCAGTCAAGCCCATGGTCTCCGCTGCCCCCCCGGGCGATGGAAACAATCTGCCGAATTATACGTGGCCACCGCTTGCGGAACAACTCGAACCAGCTCCCCGCAAAGTTCAGAACCCCATGCCAGCCGCCACGCCCGGCGTAACTGCCGAGCGCTTTGCATCAACACCGCGCCTAGGTCAGATGCACAAGTTCGACTTGCCGCCACCGCCTGTTCGCCACGCGATAAGCCACGGCTGGCACCAAAACGCTTGCCCCGTACTGCAAACCAGCAGTGCCTCGCCGGCAAACCTGGTCGGCGAAAGGACCGTTTGCACATCGCTTCGTGCCCCCACCGCGCGGTCGAAGTTTCAGTCGCATACCCCGCCACGGGGGAGGTCCGACCGCCCATTCTACCTGAGTGTGCGGGTTTGCCCTGTCGCCCCTGGTTGCTCCATCGGCCAACTGACTAGCGAATGTGTACCCTCTTGGGTCTGTTGGACACCACGCCCGAGCAGATACACAGGCGGAACCTGGCATATTCCGCAGGACCGGTCATGCGCGCGGCGAATGCCAGCGCACTCGGTAACGCCCGAGCGCAGCCCGCCGCCAAGGGCAGCCTGGTCAGCCGCGTTTCTTTGTCACAAGCCGCTTCGACGGCAACGGCGCGGTGGGCACGGGCGACTATGCCCTGTGGGAGGCGAACTTCGGCCAATCGTGCCCCCGTGCCGCAACCAGTGTGCCCGAACCCACGTCCGCGGCGCAGGGCGCGCTAGGCCTGTTCATACTGGTCGCCGCGCGCTATTCCGCAGGCTCGGCCGCGCCGAGCACGTGGCGCCGCAAGCGCAGCTCCAATCGCTGTTGATCCACTTCGGCTTCGTATTCCGCCAGGGCGCGTCGACCCAGCCGGCCCCCCAGATCGCGCCCCTCGGCACCGAGCGCGACCACTTCCACGTTTTCCAACACCACCGGACCGATGCGCAGCCGATCGAGCACCACCACTTTCGCGGCCACCTCGCGCCCGGCACCGATGCGAACCTGGGCATCGCGCGCCCCACGTAGTTCGGCGCCCGACCGCAGTAATTCGGCCTCGGGTAACAGCGTCGCGTCGTCCTCGGGACGATATTCGACCACCAGGCCCACGCGCTCGTTCAACAACACGCCCAACCGTAGCTGGCCCTCCTCGCGCACCAACACATTGCCCGGCGGAAACAGCGCCGCCTCGGCACGCGCCAAACGTTTGGCGTCGCGTTCATAGTTCCGCGCGGGCCCCAACTTGGCCCGAGAAGCCGCCTGGGCTATCGCCTCGACCACCTGGGCATCGCCGGCCAGCGATTCGTAGCCCGCCGCCACGCGCGGCGCCCCCTGGGTAATCACCAGCCAGGCCTGGGCCGCGGCCAGCCTCGCTTCGATCAACTCCGCCGCGGCCGCACGCAACGGTGCATGCTCTAGCTTGCCCTGGGGGTGTTCAAACAAGGGCCGCAATTGGGCCCACTGTTCCTTGACCAGATTCAACTCGCGAACCACCTGGTTGTAGCGCTTCACCGGTAGCGTGTCGTCGGCCAGCAGCATGGTCCATTGCGCGATCTGCTGCTCGAGTGCCTCCCACTGCTCGGCCAACCGGTCCCAAGCGGCCAGCGCCTCGGCGAAGCGTTGGTCGGCCGCGCGGTGGGCTTTGTCGAGCACGCGCCAATTGTCCAACGCGGCGCGCAATTGCCGCTCGTCTGCCAGCAGCCAATAGCCCCCCTCGCGCGCTAAACCACGATCGGCCAGGAAACGCGCGGCCGGATCCTCTCCGCGCGCCCGGCTGGTCGACAAACACAGCAGAATCGGCACCGCCACCAGCAGGAAAAAATACGCGGAAAGCCGCGTTGTAAGCTGGCTTCGCCAGACGATCGGGCGTGCGACACTTCGTGCCAGGGCTATCGGGACCAGCGACATGGAACCGTTCTCCGTCGGCGAGCAACGTTCGATCATAAGCGGCTGCGCAGCCAGCGAACAGTCGGCAGCCATCACCAGACGCCACCCCGCCACACCGCAGCGCCTCCGCGGGGCACCACGCCCGATCACAACCCACTCGCTGCACCCCGAAAGGTTGCGCCCACCTGGTGCGGGCCGCGCCGCCAAAAGCGATTGCCCGGCCCCCGACCGGCCCGCCTGAAGCCAGGCCCTGCCGGCTGCCGATAGTGCCCAACGGGCGCACGGCTGCAGCGCCGGCCCCCACGGCAGCCCGTTGAAGAATCCAACGGACTGATAGGCTTTGTTCCAGCCGGTAGCCCGGAGAGCCAACGATCATGTGGCGCGCTATGTTCCTGGCGATCGGTGCCTATGCCTTTATCTGCGGCGTCGAATGCCTGGCCATCGATAAGGCCGTGCTCAAATCGGAAGAACAGCGTGCGGGCTCGTTGCTAAGTGCCCGCAGCATCACCAGTCGCCAAGAGATCATTCCGCCGCAATGGGCCCCCTGGAGCCTGATGTCGGGCGGCGCCGTGACGATTCTCTATTCGTTCACCCTCCCTCGGCGGGTGACCAAGTAGCACCCCACGGCTCGGGTGGTACGGTCGGGCACCTTCACTCGCTGGCTCGTACCGTGGCTCGTGTGCCGACTTTAGTTTATCCTCGTGTGCGTGCCACGGGCTTTTGCCCAGCGTCTGGCCGGGTGCCCGGCATGGCTGAAACGTTGAAGTTTCCAGTCGATGTCTTAGTTCTCGGCCGCCAACCGGGGGCCAAGTGCTCGGACGGCTAAGCCAAGTGTCGCCCATGGTCGAGGACCAAGCCCAGGAGCATCGCCGATGAATGCTTCACACGATCCACAGACCACGCTGCGCCTGACCCGTGTTTTGGCGGCCCCCCCGGCGCGCGTCTTCGACTCGCTGCTCGATCCCCAGGTGCTGCGCGCCATCTGGTCAACCGACGACTACAGAATCGTCGACATGACGCTCGACGCCCGGGTGGGTGGCGGCTGGCAGATGACGATGCGCGACGAGGCGACCGGCGGTCTGAACCACTGCGCCGCGCGGTACGTCGAACTCGAGCGGCCCCACCGCATTGTCTGGCTTACACGCTGGCAAGATGGGCCGATGGCCGGCATTCCTGAAATGCGCGTCACCCTAGAACTGAGCCCCGACCCGAGCGGAGCGAGGTTGGAACTAACGCACGAATTCTTTCCCGATCGCACCACGCGCGACCATCACGGCACCGGCTGGGGCGCCGGGTTCGACCGCCTGGCCCAGCGGCTGGCCACCAAGTAGCCGCCAGAGATCGCCGCGCGTCGGGCTGGCACTGACCACCTGTAACCGGTGTTGCGAAGCAACAAGCGGCCCAGCGCTGCTCGGCCCCCGGTCACTTCGCCGCGGGCCCCCGCTCGTTGCTTCCGCCAGCCGTGTCGGCCGCGCTACTGCCGGCTGCACCCGGCAAATTGGCCGGCGAAAACGGCGCCAGCCAGCCCCGCCGCGCGAAAAAATACAGCATCCCCACGGTTAGCGCCACGATCGCTCCCCACACCATCGCATAGCCCCAGCCCCAGCGCAGCTCGGGCATGTTCCAGCGCGAGGCATGGGTGTCGAAGTTCATGCCATAGACGCTCGTTATAAACGTCAGCGGAATAAAAATCGTGGAAATTACCGTCAGCACGCGCATCACCTCGTTCATGCGGTTACTCACGCTCGACAAATACGCATCGCGCAGGTCGGACCCCAACTCGCGATAGGTTTCCAGCAGGTCCATGATCTGCACGACGTGATCGTAGCAGTCGCGCAGGTAAACCTGCGTTTCCGCGGTGACCAGCGGCGATTGCTCGCGGGCCAGCACGCTCAGCGCCTCGCGATGGGGCCAGATCGCGCGGCGCACCGACAATAGCTCGTGCTTCAACACGTGAATATGCGCCAGAGTGGCCCCCGTGGGCCGTTCGAGCACCTGGTCCTCCAAGTGATCGAGCGCTTCTCCATAGCGTTCCAGCAAAGGAAAATAGTGGTCCACCACCGCGTCGATCAAGGCATAGGCCAGGTGGTCGGGACCCGACTGGCAGAGCATGCCCGCGTTCTGCCGTGCACGCTGCCGCACCGGATCGAACGAGTCGCCCGGGTCTTCAATCAACGTCAACACAAAATTGGACCCCAAAAACATGCTCACTTGCTCGGCCTCGAAATGCTCGCCGGGCTTCGACATGCGAGCCACGATGAACAGGTGATCGCCGTAGTGTTCTACTTTGGCACGCTGGTGCAGGTTCACCGCGTCTTCCACCGCCAGGTGGTGCAAGCCAAACTGCCGGGCCAGGCCCTCGATCAACGGCGTGCTGCCCAGCCCGACCACGTTCACCCAGGTCACCCGGTGGTTGGCCAACAGCCGGGGTAATTCGGCCAGTACCGCCAAGCCCTCGAACCGGCGTTCCTCGAGCGCGCTGCCGCCATAGGCCAGCACCTCGACCACCGGCGCACGCGCGGCCGGGTCAGGCGATAGCGTCCCCGGCGCCGCGCCTGGGCTCGTACGGCGATGGAATCGGCGACCCAGGCGCTTGCGACGATGCATTTTAAAAATCTCCTGAACCACTATCGTAGCGCACCGGGGTGTCGGGGGCCAAGCCGGGCGCACCCGTCCCCGTGTTCATTTGACGACGCCGCGACCGGCGCCAGCGCTGCGGGACCATGCCTCGTTTCCCGGCTGGCCGGTACAATCAGGGTGGCGCCCTGCCAGGTGGCTGGGTTGCGGGCACTGCCGCTGGGAAACACCATGACTGAACTCGATCCGTTCTTGCGTCGCGTCGGCGCGCAGTTCCAGCATGCCGAAAAACGCCTCGACGATGCCCGTGCAGAGTTCCAGAAGAATTGCCAACAAATCGAAGATCGGCACCGCCGCTATCACGAACTAACAGCGCGCCTGGTGCGCGCGATCATCTATCCTCGCATGGAACGCCTACGCGGCTTCCTGCCCCACGCCGAGCTGGCAGGTCCTAGCCGCGAGTTGGGCGCCCATTGCCAGTTGCATCTGCCCCACACGCCACGCTTTCCCGCCACAGTCGAGCTCGACGTCGGTTTCGCGCACGACGCGCAAGTAGAGCAAGTGACCTGCCTGTACGCGCTCGACATCCTACCGGTGTTCATGCAGTTCGACCGCAGCAACCAACTGAGCTTTCCGCTAGATGCGGTCGACGAATCCCGGCTCTCGACCTGGGTCGAAGACCAACTCGTGCAGTTCGTGGAAACGTATCTGCGGATCGAGTTCGTCGATCAGTACCAGCGCGAAAACCTGACCACCGACCCCGTCTGCGGCACCCGGTTTTCCAAACTGGCCGCCACCGCCGAATTGGAATATCAAGGCCGAACCTATTATTTTGTCTCGCTCGAAACGCGGGCTGCGTTCCTCAGCCAACCCAGCCGTTACGTCAACCTGCGCACCACCAGCGGCTAACTGCAACCCAGAACCGTCGAGCATCACCCGTCGAGTGAACAGGGTATCCCGTGGCGTGGCAAGCGGCCGACTTTCACGAACTGGTGTCCGGGCGTCGGCGAGGATTCGTCGCCTCCTGCGCGCGCGGCGCGCTGGGGCTGGCGGCCGGTCCCTATCGCTGGGGCATGGCCTGGCGCAATCGTAGCTATGATCGCGGCCGGTATCGCGTCGATCGCGTCGAAGTTCCGGTCATCAGCGTGGGCAATCTAACACTGGGGGGCACCGGCAAAACGCCCCTCGTAGCGCACCTGGCACGCTGGTATCGAGAGCAAGGGGTGCGCGTGGCGCTTGTCAGCCGCGGCTACGGCGCAGCGCCCGGCCAAGCAAACGACGAAGCCCTGGAACTGGAAGATTTGCTGCCCGACGTGCCGCATGTGCAAGATCGCGACCGCGTCGCCATGGCACGACTGGCCGTCGAGGAATTCGCCTCGCAACTGCTGATTCTCGACGACGGCTTCCAACACCGGCGGTTGCACCGCGATCTCGATATCGTGCTGCTCGACGCACTCTGCCCCTGGGGCCATGGCCGGGTGTTCCCTCGCGGGCTGCTGCGCGAATCGCCCGTCGGGCTGCGCCGCGCCCAGGTGGTCGCGCTGAGCCGGGCCGACCACGTCGATGCCGCAGAGCGCGACCAAGTGCGCGACCAAGCGCGGGCCCTGGCGCCCCACGCCGACTGGATCGAGCTGGCGCATCGCCCCCGCGCGCTACGCAACTGTCACGGTACGCTCGCCTCCCTCGACCTGGCGCGGGCCCAACCGATCGCCGCGTTTTGTGGGCTGGGCAATCCGGCCGGGTTTCGCCACACGCTCGACGAGCTGGCTGGCCAGGTGCGGGGCTTTCGAGAGTTTCCTGACCACCATCGCTACGCGCGCGACGACGTTGCCGAGCTAGCCCGCTGGGTCGCGGACAGTCAGGCCGAATTGGTGCTCACCTCGCACAAGGATCTAGTCAAGCTGGGTGTGGAACAACTGGCCGGCCGCCCGTTGTGGGCCATCGAAATCGCCATCGAGGTGCTTACCGGCCAGCCGGCGCTGGCAGCGCGGCTCCAGGCGCTCCTGCCCCCTGCGGCAGACGGCTGACCACAGCCTGCCACAGGCTGGGCAACGTCACCTGGTGATCGCCGGCAAAGTAGAAACTCTGGCCACCGTCGGCCACCGTCCGAACCAAAATCGTCTTCCACGGCCGATAGTA
>CAYSXM010000163.1:0-8019 GCA_964434905.1 uncultured Pirellulales bacterium
AACCCGCCAGGGGTTTGGGGCAAACGAAACACTGCGGAGCGTCAACCCAGCTTGGATGGGTGACGCGGAACGACCCCGAACCCGCAAGGGGTTTGGGGCAAACGACTTATGGTGCTGCGGGAGTTGCCTCAAATTCGTCAAACGTCGACGGACGCTGCACTAGCCCGTAGGCTCTTCGTGCATTTTCTTGAAGGTCAACAAGCTGGGGGCCCACATGTGCCGTACCGGATCGACATCGACATGAACTACCGAGCAGACGTCGCTAGCTTGGCACCGCGCGAGGGCCGTGCGCAGCTCGCCCAGGGTTCCGACGCGTTCGCCGTGGGCGCCCATGCTCTCGGCCAGCTTGTCGAAGCGGGTTTCGCAGAAATCGGCATTGATTGTTTCCGTTGGCCCCAGCGATTTCATGAGCAGCGTTTTCAGTGGTCGCAGGGCAAACTGCTGGTTCATCTTGACCATGCCCCACTGCTTGTCGCAACAGACCAGATAGGTCACCTTCAACCGGTTGCGCACTGCCGTTTCAATTTCCTGCTGGTTGAAGCCCATCGCTCCGTCGCCGATGAGGCAATAGACCTGCCGGGCCGGATGGGCCGCCTTGGCGCCCAGCGCCTGGGCCACGCCGGCCCCCAGCATGCCGAACTTGAACGTGGCCAGCACGGTGCCGGGCGTGCGCACCTGGTGATAGAAATTGCCCCACACCGCCGTGTTCCCTCCGTCGAGCACGCAAAATGCGTCGTCCGGAAACACCTCTTGGCACACGCGGGCCACGTGACCGGCAGTGAGCCCGGGAGCCCGCTTGAGCTGCTTGTCTAGCTGCGCGCGGTTCTTGGTCTGCGCTGTCTGGTAGTCGCGGAGGAACGCCTCGCGCGCGGGCAAACTAGGCGGGGGGCCTAGCCGGTCGAGCGCCGCCGCCAGTTCCCCCAAAAACCGTTTTGCATCGGCCAGAATTGCCAGGTCGACCGGCTTGTTCAACCCCAGAATCTCTTCGTCCACGTCGACCTGAATGTGCCGCTGCTGGTTGGCGGGCGCCCAATACGGCGGTTTACCCCACCAATCGGTTTCGCCAATTCGCGAGCCGATCGTCAGCACCAGGTCCGACTCGTTGCGCACCTCGTTGCACACGTCGATGTGAATCATCGAAACCGCAAACGGCGAGGTTTCGGGAAGTGCTCCCCGCGCTGCCCAACTCGTTAGCACCGGCGCGTGCAGACGCCGGGCCACGGCCTCGAGCTCCGCGTGCGCCAGGGCGTGAACCACCCCGCTACCGGCGTGGATCATCGGTTGCCGCGCGGCATGTAGCCACTCGGCGGCTTGTGCCACCTGTTGGCCGTCGGGCGCCAGGCTTGCCGTGCGTCGATAGCTGCCCACGCGCGGCAGGCTGATGGTTTTTTCCTTGTTGTTCAAAATGCTTTCGGGAATGTCCAGGTGGACCACGCCGGGCCGACCGCGGTAGCTGATTCGTAGCGCCCGCTTGAGCATTTCCGGCAGCCGCCCGAACGACGCTACGGACCCTGACCACTTGCTCATCGGCTTGATCACGCCGACGTGGGGAAAGTATTGATAGGTGCCACCGCGGTCGGGATACACAATCGCCGCGCGCCGCGAGCTGGTGATCAGCAGCACCCGGTTCCCTTCGCCGTTTTCCACCGCCACGCCGGGCAGCGCATTGGCCACACCTGGACCGTTGCTGGCGATGCAGACGCCTAGCTTGCCGGTGGTGCGCGCATAGGCCCCGGCCATGTGGACGGCGCAGGCTTCGTGCCGGGGGCCGACAAGCCGAATGCCCTGCCGCACCAGCGAGGAGTACAGGCCGAAATAGCTGCCGTCGATGATGCCGAACACCTGCTCCACGCCCTCGGCCCGCAGCATGCGCGCCACGACATCGCCTCCCAACAGTTTTTCCATGGCGTTACTTTCAGGGGCAAGTGCGGTATGACGCAGCAGACGCGACACGTTCAGTCCCGCAGCAAAAAGCTCATGAATCATTCGGGGTTAGGAACCGGTCTTGTATCCCTGTTGTTGGCACGGGGTTCCTGTTCTTTCCCTGGTGCGTTTCTCCATGAACCTCAATTGGTTCCCGTCCGGATCGGTGAAAGTCATATTACGAAAGCCGAGGTCGTCATTCGGTGCCTCGGTCACGGCCACGCCTTGGTCGCGGAACTCCTGATACCAGGCGTCAACGCTCACGATCAAGAAATGAACGAGACCGCCCACCTGACAATCTCCGGTATGCTCGGACAGGTAAATCCGCATGCCGTCGCGGACAATCGACATGAACACCGGAAAGTGTGGTTCGAATCGATGCTCCCATTCCACGCTAAAACCGAGCTTCGCGACGTAGAAGGCCTTGCTCCGCTCGTAATCCGTGATTCGCAGCGCTGGTACGACCCGCTGTTCGTCAAGTGACATCGGCAGACATCCCGTTCGGATGGAAAACAAAAAAACCGCGGTTCCACGCTCCGTTTAGAAAGGTTGCTCGCTTTCGCGCGAAACTTCCAGTGTCGGGGCCGTGCTCGTCGGGTGCGCAACAAGCCAGGCACGAAACGCAGCCTGCCGCGAGCCAGGCGTCTGCCGGGTTTCCACATTCGCAGCTTGTGCAAGTTCTTCCTGCCTGGCCACCAACGCCGGTTCTTCGACGCTTCGACCGGCGAGGCTCGCCTGTTCTGGCAGCCTGGCCTCGATATCGACTCAGCGCTATGGCGTGGGGTTCATCGACGTGCCTCCGTGCCTTCAAGATACCAAGATTTGGCGAGCAAAACCTGCGAGTCAAGTAGTTCGTGCTCGGGCCGACTTTACACTGGCTTCTACCGCGGCAACCGGCGAAACGCGCTGCGATACACCCGCTCGCCCGCCAAACGCGTGCGGCGCTCGAAGTGCGTGCGATAGTCCAGGTCGTGCGTGGCTTGCGGCTCGGGCACGTGCTCGGGGCCAGTCAACTGGCGCACCTCTGCCACCAGGGCCAGGGTTGTCTGGTAATACTCCTCCACATCGGTCCAAAAATGCAATCGGCCGTCGTCCACCAGAATGCGCGCCACCTGGTTCAGAACCGCAGGGTTCAACACACGGCGTTTGCGATGTCGTTTCTTCCACCAGGGGTCGGGAAAATAAACATGCACCGCCAAGGCCGACGCAGCGGGGAGCCATTCGGCCAGGAATTGCTGCGCATCGCCATGCACCAGACGAGCGTTGGCCAGGGCAGTTTGCGCCAATCGCCCGGCCGCGTGCCGCGCATAGGCCTCGGCGATTTCCAGGCCCAAGAAGTTGTGCGCCGGCTGGGTTGCCGCGGCAGTGGCCAAAAACAACCCCTTGCCTGTGCCGATCTCGACTTCGAGAGGCGCGGCGCGGCCGAACCAGCCACCCACGTCCAGAGGGCAGGGGACCAACGCCAACTCGAAATAGTGGCCCGACAGGTCCAAACTGGCAGGCGGTTTGCGCGCGGCTCGGCGAGGCATGCTGGTTTACCCAAACGGTTCGCGTGCGCGACGTGCAATGCGGAGTTGAGTTGCCCGCTATTCTGCACTCCAATAATCGACATCGGGCAGCGTCGGATTGCGCGCGAGGTCGGCCAGCGCCGGGTCGGGGTCGCGCCACAGCGGCATCAGCACCGCGCCGGCCACGAACCCACCCACGTGCGCCCACCAGGCCACGCCGCCGCTCATTTCCACCATCCGCAGTGCATGTTGGGCCTGGGCCAATTGGCCCAGGAACCACACCCCCAACACCACCAGCGCGGGCAGATCCCAGAATGTGACGAACACAAACAAGAACACCAGCGTGCGAATGCGCGCCCGTGGAAAAGTCACCGCATAGGCCCCCAACACGGCCGCGATCGCGCCGCTGGCGCCGATCACCGGCACGGTGCTTTCCGGCGCCGTGAACCAATGGCACAAACTGGCAAACATGCCGCCCAGTAGATAGAAGGCCAGGAACCGCACATGCCCTAGGCGATCTTCCACGTTGTTGCCAAAGATCCACAGGAACCACATGTTGCCCAACAAATGGCCCCAGCCGGCGTGCAAAAACATGCAGCTAACCAGCGTCACCAGCGTGGCGTGCCAGGTGACCGGCAATCGATAGCGCTGCCGCATCTGGGCGAGATGGGGTAAATGCTCGACGCGCACCCACTGACGCAACTCGACATCTACCGGCGCCCCAGTACGCAGATGCGCCAGCCGCGCGGGGACAAAGCCATAGGTCAGCGTGCTCTCGAAACGGGTCACGGGCGATTGCCACTGCAGCCAGATTAGCGCCACCACGTTCAAGGCAATTAACGCCGGCACAATGAGCGAAGTACGCCGCGTGCGGTTGTTGTCGGAAATTGGAAAAATCATGCGCCGAACTTTTCCCACCGACACGCTGGCCAAGCACCTGGCATGCGTGCGGTCACCTGCCTCCCTGGCATGGGCTGCCCCGGCTGGCAGTTGGACATTATGTCGCCTCGCCGAGGGGCAACGCCACGCCGCGGATCAGACCCTCGCACACCAACTGGCGCTCCACGAACCCCTGGAACTGCCAGACCATGAGCACTCGCGGTCGAACCCGGAGTAGACGTACCACCAGGTTCAGCCGATCTCCCGGCCGGACCACACCGCGAAACCGCACCTCGTCGAGGCCCCCCAGCCCGATCAGAAAATCTGCCAGCACGCCGGTGCGGCAAGCCAGGTAGCTGCACAGTTGTGCGGCGGCCTCGCACATCAACACTCCGGGCATCAGCGCCGCGCCGGGCATGTGGCCTCGCACCCAGAATTCATCGAGGCCTACCTGTTTGTAGCCCACGCACACCCGGTTGATGTGGTCCTCGTAACACACGGCCGTGAGCTGTTCCATTTCGAACCGCTGCCGGTTGTAGCGACGAATGGTTTCCAGATCGGCCACGATGCCATCGAGATCGACGTGTTCCAGATCGGCCGGCCAATTTTTTCCAATCACAGTTTTTCTCGCCTGACCAGCTTCGGCGCACTCGGTGAACCGCAAACGACCGGGGGACACAGACTGCTAGGCCGAGGTAGTTACCAGGGCACCCGGCCCCTCGTCATGGCCACGCCGCGCCCGTTCCGATTGCCAATCGACCGTGTGCGAGCCCCGCCCCCCTTGCGCCGCGGTTCAATTGCCCGCCGATGGTTCCGCCGTGTCGGCTTGGGCCGCGGTAGCAGGAGCGGGTTTCGGCAGACGTGCCGGTTGTGCCTTGACCTTGCCTTGCAGTGCGTAAATGTTCAATAGCGCCTGATTCAGCATCCGTTCACCCGCCCCCAGCTCGACAGGCGACATTTGTGCGTCGGCTCCATAGCCCCCCTCCGAGGCCGCTTCGATGGTGGGGAAGTACAGATTGTGCCCATTGGCGTAGCCAAAGAACAGTGTGTGAGGCAGATAGCAGCGCTCGCGTAGCCGCACCGCGTGCTTGGAGAAAAACTCACCCGAACCGCTGACCATGGCGATCTCGCCATTGAGCACCAGGGTATTCATCTCGGCCACGATGCCGTCGCGATACTCCTCAACGAAGTTGCGCACCAACTCGGGAAAGAAGGCTCGCGAAAAGGCCGCCCCGATCAGCGGATTGCCGAAATCGACGCGCGAACCAAACACGAATCGATCGGTTTGCCCCTTCAGGCTCGGCTTGCTCGGCACCTGCGTGGTGATGCTGCCTGCAATCTCGAGCACCTGATCGGCCAAGGCCTCGCCAAACGCCTGGGGGCCCGACACGCCTGCCGGCGGATTGGCGCTCATATCGCCCGACGCCCCTTGCATGAACACGCACTTAGCCGCCAAGGCGGCCTCGACCTTGCGCTTCATATGGCCCGGATAGTCGGCTGAAAACCGCAAGTCCATCTCGTCGATCATCGTAGGGTGCGCCGCGAAATTCACCAGCACCACCAACGGCTTGCCCGAAGCGTCGTCGATACGCATCACCACGAGCGCCGGATCGGTGGTCTTGGGCTCGCGCTTGGTGTGCCGGTTTCGGTTCAGCGAGACTTCGCGGCTGGCCACCCCCAGCCGGGCAGGCACCAGGGCCGCGTTGGCGGCCGTGATCACCTCGACCAGTTTGCCCGGCAGGCTCCCCGCATAGTCGGCCGCCGCCTGGAAACTGCCTTGGCCGAACCCCGGCCGATCGGTCAGTTCGATCACCGGGCCATGATGCGAATGGCTGCCCGATATGATCACGTGCTCAATGCCCAGCTTCTCGGCGAGCATCCGGCGAATCTCGACCATCATCGCCTGGGTGGGGCCTCGCCCCAGGTCGGTGCCCACCAGCGCCAGCTTTTTCCCGCCCGCGGAAATCACCACGGCTTTGGCCTGCAAGGGGTCCATCGTTCCCTGCGACAACAGCGCGTGGCGCGCGGCGTAGCCCCACATGGGCACCGGGGCGGTGGGCGTCAGGTCGGTCTCTGCCACGCCGACCAAGAAGCCGGCTGCCGGCTCTTCGGCCACCAGCGGTGACCAACCAAGCGCTGCCAGCAGGCAACCGGCTGCTAGCGCCCGCGCCGCGTGTTGGAACCATGCTCGAAGGAACAGCGTGCCTGGCATATCGGACTCTCCGTGTTGGGAACTGGTTGTTTCGTCGGGGCCTGGTTCGGCCCTGGGTCACCTGGCAAGGTCGCATTATCGTCGGAGAACCGCCTGCGTGAAACCGTCGAATCCGCGAAAAAACGTCGCGCGTTTCCGCCCCAGAGTACCGCGCCCGCTGGGGCCCTACTGCTTGGCGCGCGCCGCGAACGATCACGCCTTGGTACAAGCCGGATTTCCTGCGCCAGACGGGTGGCTTGCCTACTTGCCGGGGTCCGCCAGCGCCAGAGTCACCGTCACCGTGCCCAGCATGCCTGCCGCGTCGGCCAAGGCGCAGCGCGTGTGGCCAATGCCGTGTTCAAGCCAGGTCGATTGGGGGGCCAATCGCACCCAAGCGCACTGCGGCACGCGGGCCAGGTGCACTGTCAGATCGGCATTGGGAAACAACAGCGAACCTCGCACCGGCGTCACCGGCGACCCCAGTGCGTTGCCATAGTCGCTCGCCGCAGCCGCCGCGGCAGCTAGCGACAGTGGCCGGCCCGGCAACAATTCCGCGAAGACGTGTATCCACGCGTCGGTCGGATGCCGACCCAGAATGCCCTCGGGCCGCGCCGTTCGCAGGTCCGATGCCAGTTGCGCAAACGGCGCGCGGGAGAAACCGATGGGATGGAAATCGTCAGGGCCATCAGTAGGCGGATCCAACTCCACGCCGGTGCCTACCAAGTCTGGCAGCGACACGTTTTCAACCGCGGTGCGTTGCACCAGGGCGAGTGCCACCGGGACCCCGGCCGCTAGAATCTTGATTTCAACCAGATTCACTCGGCGACCGCTCTTGAGCACCTGGGCTTCGATATCCAATGGCCGTGTCGGCACCGGGCGAACCAGGTCGAGCGTCAGTCGGGTGGTAATGAGCCGGGGATCGGGCAATAGGTCTTCGGCCACCGAGACCGCCAGCGCCGCCACCGGCCCGCCGTGCAACGCCTGGGGCGACCACGGCCCCACCGACGCCGGCTGCGGCAGCCAATACGGGCCCTCGCGAACAAACAAACTAGGAAGTGCCACGGCTGCCGTGCGAGGTTCGAGTGCGGAGCGATAACCTGAACCCGATCCTAGACCGTGCTCCCCGCCGCGCCGAGCCCATTCGGCGATGTACCGCCAGGCGCGGGCAGCCCGTTGAAGAATTCGACGGGCTGCTAGCCGGCGCTCCTAATGTTGAAACAAGAATTCCTTGGCATTTAAGATGGCCCAGCAAACATCTTCCAGGCCCTGCGTGCGATCGGCCTGCGCTGAGACATGGCGCGTGGCCGCGGATAATTCTTCCTCATTCGGCGACCGGCACAGCGCGGCAAGATACAAATCGGTCACGATCTCGGTGTCGGTGCGGCCATCGGTCGCCAGCCACCGCAACCGATTCTGCTCGCCCCGCAGCTTCTCGTGCACCAACGGCCCGTTGATCATCTGCAGCGCCTGCGACAGATTCGATTCGTTCGAGCGTTCGCACTGGCAGGCCATCTCGCG
>CAYSXM010000164.1:0-7968 GCA_964434905.1 uncultured Pirellulales bacterium
GCAACTCGGGCGGCAACGAGGGAATCGGCTTCACGATACCCATCAACATGGTCATGACGATCGCTCGCCAGTTGGTTGATCGAGGCCAGGTGATTCGCGCCTTTCTCGGTGTCACGCTCGACAAGGCCTTTGGGCCAACCGCCGCCGCGCAGCTCGGGTTGCCGCGCCCACGGGGTGCGCGAATAACGCAAATTATTCCCGGATCGGCCGCCGCAGTGGCCGGTTTGCAGGTCGACGATGTCATTCTCGAGTTCAACCACCAAGCAATCGAAGACGACGCACATCTGGTCAACCTGGTCAGTCTCACCGAGGTCGGCACCAGCGTGCCGGTTCGTGTGTTTCGCGACAGCAAGGATCTCGTGGTCGAGGTCCAAGTTGGTGATCGCGCCAACTACGAGAAGGCTGCCAACCAGCCCTCGGTTCCCGCAGCCGAAGATGGTAGCCGGAACCGTCTGGCGCCCGAGGCCTGGGACGTCGACGCATTGGGGCTGACGGTGATCGAACTGGCCAAGCTGGATCCTTCCTCTACCGACGCCAATCTGGACGCGGGCCTATTTATCAGTTGGGTCGACCCTCAAGGACCCCTGGCGGGTCGAGTGAAGAAGGGGGAGGTGATTCAACAGATCGAAAAAACGCCGGTGCGAGTCATCGAGGACCTCGAACAAGCACTCTCGGTGGCCAGGCTAGATGCCGACATCCAATTGCGCGTCGGCGCAGGCGGGGCGGGTGCCCCGGGCAGCCGGGTGGTGAGAGTTCGGCCGGTCCTGGAAACCGCGCTGGCCCACTAGCCTCCGCTCGCCGGCCAGATATCGGGCGACCGTACCAGTAGCTGTCTGGAGGTCGGGTGAGGTCGAAACGCAACCATTTGCTGCCGGCGTTGCTTTGCGCCGCCTTGAACGACCCCTACGTTAATACCCAGACCAGCGTTTCCGGTCCGAACCAGGCGTCGCTGCTCGCCTGCCAAACCGTTCGACGCCCGCCGGCCCGCCTGGAACCAGCCCCCTGCCGGCTGGCAGCGGGGTGCGGCATCGTCGGGTTGCCCTGCAAACAGCAACGGCACCGCTGCCGACTTGGGGGTCGTGCCGACCGATGCAAAACGCTTCGCTAGGGCGAATTTCGCCAGCCAGGCGAACTATAACGGCCAGTGCTTCTGGCTAGGCCGGCGGACCTCTGCACTCTGGCGCCTGGCCCTGGGCCAGTTTCGGAATCCCCCCTCCGATATTTCCTTGACAGTTCGCTGGCGGGCTGGTGGAATCGAACTCCACGGCCGCACCCACTTGGATTGGGCTGCCCGCGTACGAACCTCCGTCGGAGCGCGGCTACGTGCGCGCTGCTGGATTGGAATTGCCTAACTACCCAACGCCGGTGCTCTGCTGCACCTGCGCCGCAACGGTTTCCACCACCCCCATGTACGAGGAACGAGTCGATGAATCGCAAGTTTTCCACACTCTCTTGGCTAGCCTTGGCATTGGCCCTGGCCAGTGGCACTGCGGCGGCGCAGGCCGACGATGCCTCGGCAGTCGCCGGCGAATGGAAGTTGGCCATCACCGCGCCTGACGGACAGACGTTTCAGCCCACTCTGAAACTTGCCGTCGATGGTGACAAGCTGTCGGGCACATTTTTGGGCGATGACGGATCGGAAAACCCGGTGCAAGATGCCACGTTTAGCGGCGGCGAGCTGGCGTTTTCGGTGACGCTGGATTTCGGCGGGCAACAGCTCACCTCGAAGTATCGAGGTACGGTGGCCGACGGCGCCCTCAAGGGTACTCTAGATTACGACCTGGGTGGGCAGACGGGCACACTCGATTTTACTGGCGCACGCCCTGTTTCACTGGCTTCGGTGTTGGGCAACTGGAAGCTCGTGGCCAGCAGCCCCGATGGACAAACCTTTGAGCCCGGCCTGGCCCTGCGCGCCGATGGCGACAAGCTGGCCGGCGACTATACCTGGATTGATGGCACCACGATTCCCATCAGCGACGCCGCGCTCGAGGGCGACCAGCTCCGCTTCAATGTCGAAATCGACTTCGGCGGCCAGGCCATGAAAGTGGCCTTCAAATCGAAGGTGGCCGCCGGCAAGCTTTCTGGCACGGCCGACTACGACTTGGGTGGCCAGACCGGCACCGTAGATGTAACTGGAGAGATGCAAGCCGCCGGCTCGTTGGCTGGCACTTGGAACCTGGTTGCCACCAGTCCCGACGGACAATCGTTCGAGCCTACTTTGCACTTGAAGCAAGACGGCAGCAGTCTGTCTGGCAAGTTTGTGTGGATCGATGGCACCGAAATCGATCTGGCCGACGGCAAACTCGATGGCCAGGCCGTGAAGTTCCAGGTAGCGATCGATTTTGGCGGCCAGGCCATGACCGTGGCCTTTACGGGAAACCTCGAAGGCGATGCCAAGATGGCTGGCACCGCCGACTATGACCTGGGCGGGCAGACTGGAACAATTGATTTCACCGGCACCAAGGCTGCCGAAGCGGCCACGAGCTTGGCGGGCCGTTGGAATATCGTCGCCAGTTCGCCCGATGGCCAGACGTTCGAGCCCTATGTCACGGTTGTCGACAACGCCGGCGCGCTCAGCGGAAAATTTGTCTGGGTCGATGGCACCGAGATCGACATCACCCAGGCCAAGCTGGAAGGCAAAAAGCTTTCGTTCACGGTGGCCGTCGATTTTGGCGGTAACCCGATGACCCTGAACTTCCAAGGCGATGTCGACGGCGACAAGTTGGCCGGCACCGCCGATTACGATTTCGGTGGGCAGACCGGCACGGTCGATATCACCGCCACCAAGGCCGGTGTCGACGTGGCTGGCCACTGGAACATCGTGGCCTCGAGCCCCGACGGTCAATCGTTCGAGCCTTCCATCGATTTGGAACAATCGGGCGGTGACGTAAAGGGCAAGTTCAACTGGATCGATGGCACCCAGATCGACGTGACCGGCGGTAAGCTAACCGGGAACGAACTGGTCTGCCCCGTTTCGATCGACTTTGGCGGTCAGGCCATGACGGTGACCTTCAAAGGGCAAGTCGACGGCGACAAGATGACGGGCACCGCCGACTACGATCTCGGCGGCCAGACCGGCACCATCGACTTCACGGCAGAGCGCGGTGCCGCTGCCAGCCCTCTGGTGGGTACTTGGAATTTTACGCTGTCGAGCGACGACGGTCAGACGTTCGATACGTCGCTGGAAGTCAAGCAAGACGGCGATGCGCTGTCGGGGCAATACAAGGGGCCGCTGGGCGAAGCGGCAACCAAGGACCTGAAGCTCGATGGCGACACGCTGAGCTTCTCGGTTGTACGCGAACGCGATGGGACAGAGTTCACCACCAGCTTCAAGGGCACGGTCTCCGGCGACTCGGTCTCTGGCGAAGCGTCGTTCGATGCCGGTGGGCAATCGCGTTCGATGAAGTTTGAGGGCAAGAAGGCCGGCGGCTAGGGGTCCTTCCGACTTGGCACAGGGCTGAAATCGCGCGACCGATCCATCGGGGTCGGTCGCGCGGCGCCGCCACACAGGCGGGCCGTCGCGATCGCGGTTTCAGTTGCGCGCCATGCCGGGGCCATCCGTACCACAAGCGATTTGCGTTGTTCACGGTGCCAGCCAGGCATCGAGTGGTCGGTGTGCGCCCTGTTATTGGAAGGTTTCCGTCGATGAAAAATTTCGATCTGAACTTTGGTGGACTGATCGGTGCCCTGCTGGGTTTGGCAGTGTCCGGCGTGGCCTTTTATCTGCTGCAACAGAACAACGACGACGTCCGACTGACTCGACGCGGTGGCCTGGTCGTGTTGAGTCCCGTTTTTGTCGGCGCGGCTGTCGGAAACTGGCTCTGGGCGCGGTTGTTTCCGAAATAGCGCTACCGCGTGCTGGCCGGTAAAATCGCGCTGCCAACCATGCCGTGCGTCGCTCGAATAGATCGGATCGTGGCCAGGCAGGAAATTCCCTTCTTGGTGCCCATCAAACCGGGGGCGCCGCCGCGACTTCGTCGCCCCAACACGGCGGGTTGCAGATTTCTACGGCCAGCTAGCCGTGGCACCCGAACCGGCTGGCCCTTACCGCTCGACCGTGAACGTGCGCTCGTGCCCCGTGGCAGGAACCCGCACGCGATAGCTTGACGCGTCGGCCGCCACCGCCAGGTGGATGAAGTGCCCGGGGCAGTCTTCGCTGGGCATTTGATTGGCGATGTACTCGTCGGGCGCATTGAGCGCAGGATCGCGCAAATTGCGATGTACCTGGTAGATCGCCGGTTCCCTCTCCAGCCCACGCAGCGTGGCAACCACGTTCGGTTCGCAACCTTTTTGTGGCCCGTTGTTGAAGACCGCGACCGCCGGTGCCAGCGTTTCGACCAGCACCGAGTTGCTACTGGCGTCGATGCCATGGTGGGTCACCTGGTACACGTCGACGCGCCCCACACGATCCAGCGGGCAGACCAATCGCTGTTCCACGTTCCAGGTCAAGTCGCCGGCGTCGAAGAACCGAAACGCCCCCCAACCCACCAGCAGTACCACGCTATTTGCGTTGTCCGACAAGTCCTCGGGCTTGATCAGACTCGCCGCACAGTGCGTTTGGTTGTCGGCCGCTTGCGGCGAGTCGATCACTTGCTGTCGCGCGGCCAAGCAGCGCACGAACAGCTTCGTGCCGGCATCGGCACGTTGTTTCACGGGCAATTCGTCTCCCGGCGAAATCACGCGGCGGGCCTCAGCGCGAAAAGTCTTGTACGGTTCCTCGGGCCATTCGCGCTGGCCGTCGAATTCACCGTTGTCGTGAACCGTGCCGATCGGCAACACCTCGGCCAGGTTGGCGGCGCCCCCAAAGTGATCGCGATGATAATGGGTCGTCACCAGGTGATCAATGCGGCGCAGGCCGGCTTCGTCGACCGCCACGCGAAAAATGCGATCGGCGTCGCGGTGCCCCGGGTTACCCGCGTCGATCAAGATCGATTCGCCCGCCGGCGTGACCAGCAGCGTCGCAGCCCCTCCTTCGACGTCGATCCAATACACGTCGAGTCTTCCGTCGGCCGCGCCGGCCTGCAACGTCGCCGATCGCCCGGCCAGGCAACTCGCGGCACAGGCGACTAGCACTACCCCGGCTCGCCAGAGGCTGCCGCGAAACCTAGCGGCCCGTTGAAGCATCCGACGCGTCTGCGACGTCGCCTGGATGCGTTGGCCAAATAGCGCCGTAGTTGTTGTCTTGCGAGCCGCGCGGAGCTGTGCCCCGCACTTGGCGAGGTCACCGGCAGCGTGCCGGAGGTTCCCCCGGTATCCCAAGCCTGAGAACGTGTTGCGAACCATGATCGTTTCCAGATTTTCAGTGTTGGCTTCCGCAGCGGGCACGACAAGCATCGCGACGGAGTTCCGGTGTCCAGATTGTTCGATAGTGGTCAAGCAATCGGTGGCCAGTATACTGCACTCGGCCGTCCGTCGCGCTGGGTCCAGTCCTGTGCGTTGGTGATTGTCGGCCACGTGACCACGCACCCTAGCCAAGGCGAATTGCGATGCCTGCGTCGAAGCCGATTTCCAGATCCGCGGTACGATGGTTCGTCGGCCTGTGCCTGGCCGCACTGTGTTTGTCGGCGGTCGCGGTGGCCGCGCCTGATCAACGCGTCACAATTCGCCGCGACAACTGGGGCATTCCACACATCGCCGCCGAAACGGTGTCCGGCGCCTGCTACGGCTTGGGATACGCGCAGGCCGAGGATCGTTTAGAGCAGATGCTTCGACAATATCGCTTGGCGGCAGGGACCATGTCCGAGGTATTCGGACCCGCGCTGCTCGACCACGACTATCGACAACGCGTTTGGCAACATGCCGCGATCTCGCAACAACGCTACGGCGACATCTCGCCCGGCAGCCGCCAGCGGATCGAGGCTTTTGTGGCCGGCGCTCGCGCCTACATGCAAGAGCACCCGGAACGTGTTCCCGCCTGGGGCACCCCGCCTGAACCATGGGAGGTCGTGGCGCTCAGCCGATTGATCATCTGGGGCTGGCCCGAAGGCACCGCCGCCGAGGACCTGGAGCGGGCAGGCATCACGCCCGACCCGATCGAGCCCCGGGGTTCCAACCAATGGATCGTGTCGCGTGCCCGCAGCGCGCTCGGCGTTCCCATCGCGCTGATCGACCCCCACCTGAGCTTCTACGGCCCCTTCCGCTTCTACGAAGCGCGGATGTATGCCGGCGACTATGCCGTGTCGGGTGTCTGTCTGCCGGGGTTGCCTGAGATCAGCCTAGGGCACAACCGCTGGTTGTCTTTTGCCATGACCACCGGCGGCCCCGATACCTCCGACGTATATGAGGAGTCCGTAGATCCTCAGCACCCCCGGCGCTATCGCTACGATGGAGCATGGCGGGAGATGTCGGTTCGCTTGGAGACAATTCGCGTGCGCGAGGCGAGCGGCGTGGTCGAACACAAATTCGAAATCGAATACACGCACCATGGGCCGGTGGTGGCGCGCCGGCCGGGTAAGGCCTATGTCATGAAATTGTCGTACTTCAACGAAGTACAGTTGGTCGACCAGAATCACGCCATGATCACGTCGCACAATGTCGACGAGTTTCGCGCCGCCATCAGCGGTCTGCAACTGATGGAACAGAACGTGATGTGCGCCACCGTAACCGGCGACATCTACTACGTGCGCAATGGCCGTGTGCCAATTCGTCCGGCCGGTTACGACTTCACGCGCCCCGTGCCGGGCGATACCGCCGCCACCGAATGGCAGGGGCTGCACCCGGTTGGCGATCTGCTGCAGCTATTGAACCCGCCGCAAGGTTACATGCAGAACTGCAATACGGC
This sequence comes from uncultured Pirellulales bacterium, assembly GCA_964434905.1. GTDB lineage: Bacteria > Planctomycetota > Planctomycetia > Pirellulales > CAYNRE01 > CAYSXM01. The sequence continues at coordinate 6,782 of CAYSXM010000164.1, forward strand.
CCCTGAAAACATGATGTTCGATTGCCCGCTGGTTCCGGAAAAATATCGCGAGCACTTTTATTTGTACAACCTCGATGGTCCCGCGCATCCCCGCGCGGCCATGGTCCGCGATCTGCTGGCCGCTGACGACTGCGTGACCCTGGAAGAAGCCATGGAAATCGCCGTTAGCCCCCGCGCTTGGGGCGCCGAACGGTGGCAACAGCGCTTGGCCCAAGCCTGGCAACTAGCTCCTGCCGATCGACAGGCGAAACCGGAGGTCGCTCGTGTGGTGGAGCTGATTCACAACTGGAATCGGCGTTGCGACGCCGATTCGAGCGGAGCCTTGGCTTATCGCTATTGGAAGCAGGAACTCGGCCCCGAGGTAATTCAGGCCGATCGGGCGGGGTTGCCGCCCGCTGCGTCGGTGACCGACGCACAACTTGTCGACGCCGCGGTGGCGGCTGCCGAGAAGCTGCAGGCAGACCTGGGCCGCGTCGAGGTGCCCTTTGGAGAGGTATTTCGCATTGGCCGAATGCCCGCCAACCCGGTGGGCGAGCCCGACGGCGCGCCTGCCCGTTCGTGGCCGTCGAGCGGTGGCTCGCTTGATGGCATGGCCACGCCCCGCGCGGCCAACTTCACGCGGATCGGCACCTCGCAACAGTACATGGCGCGCAGCGGGCAGACTTCTCCCCAGATTGTTGTGCTGAGCGATCCGCCGCGTTCCTACACCGCGCTGCCGCTGGGCCAGAGCGACGATCCCGCATCGCCGCATTTCGACGATCAGGCCGAAAAGCTCTATAGCCAGGGACGACTTAAATCAACCTATTTTCTCGACCCCCTGGCCCTGGAAGCCAATTTGGAAAGCACCACCGAATTGACCTACACTGAATAGTGCAATAGCCCAGGGAAACATGCGGCGTAATGCCTAGTAGGCACCCGCCGCGCTGACGGGCCGGCCGTGGCCAATCTCTTCGAGCACCTCCGCGGGTCGCCAACGCCGGCTACACCTTCCCGCACGCGAAAATGATGGGCCAGAAAATGATGGGCCACGCGCTCCAACACCACGAGAACCGGACGGATATCCAACACCTAGGCCTGCACGGCGGTGGAACGTCCGCGATATAGTATTCTCACCAATTCGTCTTGGGTGCCACGGGCTCTGCCAGCGCACTGGGGTATTTTGGTGAATACGTGAGTCGGGGGTGATT
>CAYSXM010000165.1:0-7953 GCA_964434905.1 uncultured Pirellulales bacterium
GCTGGTTCCAGGCGGCATGGGCACGCTGCGAGAAATGAAGAACACGCGCCTGCTCGATTGGATCAAATCCCGCTCGGAACAGGCCGAACTAGTGATGTCGGTCTGTTCAGGTTCGGCCATTCTAGGCAAGGCCGGCTTGCTCGACGGACGACGTGCAACGACCAACAAGAAAAGCTTCAAATTGTTGACCACGAACCAACCCGCCGTCGAATGGGTGCCCGAGGCCCGGTGGGTCGACTCGGGGAAGTTTGTCACGTCGTCGGGCGTTTCGGCCGGCATCGACATGTCGTTATTCGTGGTCCAGCGTCTGTTTGGGGAAAAACTAGCCCTGGGAATCGCCGACGGTATTGAACACGAGTGGCACCGAGACCCGGCCTGGGACCCGTTCTCGAAGTTTGCTAAATAGCATGAGGGATCTCGGCCGTGCGCGTGCTGGTGACCGGTGCGACGGGCTTCATCGGGTCGGCGGTTGCTCGTGAGCTAATCACGCGCGGTCACCAAGTTTGCGGCCTGGTGCGCAGTGTCGAGCGTGCCGAACACCTGGTCACGTTTGGCGTGCAACTGGCGCTCGGAGACATGCGCCGTCCGGAGTCGTACGCACCCCTGGTGCGCCAGACCGACGCAGTGATTCACGCTGCCCAAGAGCCGTTGATAGGACGCGTGACTCGTCGCAAGGCATACGCCATGCATGCTAGCGACGCGCTGATGACACGGGTGCTGGCCACGGAATGCCGTGACCAGGGTGCCTTGTTCGTCTATACAAGCGGCGCGCTTGCGCATGCCGCACATGGCAATCAACCCGTTACCGGTGCCACGCCCACATCGCCGTGTCTGTTAGCGCGTGGTCACGCGCAGATGGTCAACGAACTGCTGACGACCTCGCATGCGACGAAGCTGCGCGCGGTCGTGGTGACCCCCGGCATGGTGTATGGCACCGGCGGACTGTTGCGACAGACGGTCGACATGCTCAGGCGGCAGCGCTACCGCGTGATCGGTTCTGGCACGAACTACTGGAGTTTCGTGCACGTTGACGATCTGGCGGTAAGTTATGTCTTGGCGGTTGAACGCGGGCAACCGGGCTGCAACTACATGGTGGGAGATGATCGGCCGGCAACGTTGCGTGCGTTTGTCGACCAACTGTGCCGGGCGCTTTCGCTGCCGCGAGTGGGCCACGTGCCACGGTGGTTGGTGGGGCTGATGGTCGGCTTTCCCATGGTCGAGGCCGCTTGTGCATCGGTGCGAATCGACAATCTACCTGTCAAGCAGTCACTCGGCTGGGTGCCGCGGTACGCCACGCTCGACCAGGGGCTTCCTGCGGCATTGGCTAGCATGAGCGCTGCGACCCGCGAAGACTGAGCATCCGCGGCGCGATACCAAACAAAAGCACTCACGCACTTGGGCAATGAACTCCCAAGCGGCAGCTCGCCTCGCCAGATACGCCCATGCGACAGAAGAAAACCCGGCGAATGCCGACGGCGCCCGGTAGAAACGGCTCGTCGGAAGTACAACCGCGCAGGTGCCTGTGGCTTTGCCAGTGCTCTGGGGCGTGCTGCCAAACCGTATAACTGCCGAAGGGTCTTCCTAGCAATGAAACGTATCGCGCCCACTCCCTTGGAAATCGACTGGCGATGCAAGCCCGTCGAGTCTGCCCGATCTGGGCTAGACATCCTCGCCGACGGCCGTGTGCATTGCTGGATCGAGCACGAGGTGCTGCGCGGCATCACACCGAAAATGCTGGTGTGGTGGTTCCAGCATCTCGAGGGAGACATGGAAGTCGCGGGCCAGCGCCACAGTCGTTACCGTGTGTGGCACCCTCGCGACCATATCGCGATCGAATATTCGCGACGGAATCCAGACGGATCGATCGGGGTCGGGTGCGTGATCCACCTGACCGAAATGCTCGGCGCGAATCCTGACTACTTAATCGACGTTCACACCGACATCACCCAGCTCGACGAACTCGGTTTTCGACACTTGCCGCGGTTCCACGGGCTTCGAATCGCCCGCATGGATTACGAATTCAGCGCCGTCGCGGAGGGCACGCTGTACCGCAACAGCCTCACCGCGGGTGCGCGGGGGCTTCTGGGGCGGGTCGTCAACCCATTGATTCGCCGATTCGTTTTCGACGAGGCCCGGGGCCGGGCCTGGATCAAACACAACATCGAAGAGGTCGGCAATTTCGAATCGTTCTTACCACGACTCTACGCGACCGAAGCTAGGATCTAGCAGCCCGTCGAATTCTTCGACTGATGCTAGCTGGCCGGCGCTTCGCAAGTGCGCAAATAACCGGGCGTCGTCGCGGGGGGAGACGCCAACTCGCGCAAGTGCTCTAACAGCACCCGTCGCACTTCGAGCACTGCCCGCGGATGACGATGCACTGACACGTGGTCGGCATTAACCACGATTTCCGAGGCGGCATCGTCTAGGTGCGCGCTGGTCAACTCGACGACGCCGTCTCCCACCCCCGACACCTGGCGTAGCAGGCGCGAATCCTCGACCACTCCCACGATATTGTGCAGTCGCACCTGGGGCGGCCTTGGCGCCTCGAGCAGTACCGGAAAGATGGGACAGTCGGGCGACAGCGAGTCGATGCTGGTGCGAATTTCTAGCAACCGGCGGTCGCGAATGGCACCCGGGTTGTCTCGTACCAGTTCGTTGCGTTCGAGCATTTGCATGGCGGGAATGCGAATCAAATGGTCGCCCACCCACCGCGTCAGCGTGTTGGCAAAACGGCTACCCCGGTGCGGCGTGCCAATGGTCACCACGCGCGTTACTGCCGGGTTGGGGTGGAAGAAAAACTGGCGTTCCACCGCCGTTTTGGTCTCCAAACTGGCCTGCACGACTTGAAACGGCTGATCGCTCACGGTGCGCCACACGCGGTCGCCGCTGTCGAGCACTTGCAATTTGGAAACCAGCCCCCCCATGCTGTGCCCCACCAGCACCATGTGATCGAATGCGGGCAGCCGGCCTGCAGGGTCAACTTCGCTCCGCAAGCGGGCCAGGTCTTCGCGAAACTGTGCTGCGCTGACCCAAAATGGCTGCCCCGTCGGATACATATAGAACCAGAATTGGAAGCGGTCACGAATCTGTCGCTCGCTGCGCAAATCGTTGAACATCTCCATCCACGTGATCGGGCTCGAAGCCAAGCCGTGAACCATCACCACGGGAATTTTGCGCGGGTCGTAGGGCTGAATCATGTACAACCCGCGCAGCGACTGGCCCTGCTCGGGGTCGAGCAGTCCTAGTTTGGCAGCGTCGCCCAACTCTGCCCGGCCCAAGAAATAGGCCAAGGGGGTGCTCAAATCGCTTTCCAGCGGCACGCGCCCCCCGGCCCAGGGCACGTCGGTGTGTGCCAGCGGATCGTGCAACTCGAGCACGCACTCGTGCCGCGGCGGATCGGAACCGCTGGCAGGAGCGTTCGGTTCCACGCGCACCAGCGCAGTGATGGGAAAAGTTAGCTTCGGCGGATAATGACGCTCGAGCGAGCCTGGCTCTTCGTGCGGCCGGCGCTCGACGATCAACGGCACGCCCAGGCCATAGGTCTGGTAACGGTTGGTCAAACCGTCGACGTCGTAGTCAGAGACAAATTCAAAATGCCCAAAGTCCTCGGCGTGCCAATCCAGACAACACGCCTCGACCCGCACGCGCAGCGCACCCGCGCCGTGTTGCATCGTCAATTCGACACCGGGCGAAAGGGTGTCATAACTTTTCTTCCACAGCCGCAGCGCGCTCTCCAGCGCGCCGTTGTATAAGTCGCAAGCGCCCCGAAACTGCGGATCGAAGGCATTGCGGACAAAGGTGCATCGTTCGTCGAACAAATAGCGATAGGCATACGCGACGCTGGTGGCATACAGGTCGAGCGCTCGCTCGTGCGCCTGTCGCTCGTAAAGCCTGCCAGCCAAGAAGGCGATTTCCGCCGTCGAGTACAAGCCCTCGGGAGTCGGCTCGTGCGCCATCAGCTCTTCGAGCTTCGTCAACAGCACCTGGGGGTCGCCGGGAATGTCTCGCTGCAAGTCCTGGCGTCGCAGCAGTAGCAGCGTGCGGTCGCTGGGCTGGGGGCCACGATAGTTGGTCAGTTGCAGCCGCTCGATCAAGGGGCTGTTGGGCACCTTGCGTAGCGCCACCCCTTGCTTGCCCGCGCAACCGACCAGCGCCACTGGCAGCACCAACCACGCGCATACCAGTGCGCGCGACAGGACAGCAGGGCGATTTGGTTGCCGCTGGCCCACGAACCAGGTGGTTTCTCCCGGCAGCATGGCGATGTCCACGGCCTGTGAAGCAAACTGGCGTACCGAGCGTCGAGCGGTTCGCCGGAGCCCATGAGGCGCTCTGGGGATCGAGAAAAATCGGGCAGGAGCGTACCTCCGGCAGCGGTCGCCGGTCAAGCCGGTCCGCGGCCAAAACTGGGCAAACTGCGGACCCTAGCCCGGTCTGGCAGCCCGAACTACGGACGGCTAGTCCGGACGGCTTTGAGGCAGCGGAACACCACACAGCACAATGCGAAGATCGTGCTGAGCACGTAACCGCGGATAGCGAATTTCCAGGCGCTGGGGTCGGCTGCTGGCAGTGGCGCCGGCAAAAACCAGCCGCAACCGTACGCCAGTGTCGGTCAACGCGTTGGTCTGCCCTTGCTGGCGAAACTGCTTTCCGTCGCAGTCGAACAGTAGAAACTCGTTCTCCTGAAACAGCACCTCGTGCGGTTCGGGAACCACTAGATCTCGGGCCAAGCACACGGTCAGTTCGCAGCGTGGCCCTTGGCAATCGCACGCCTCGACAACCAATTCCAAGTCGGGTTCACGCCACGGCGCTCGTTGTTCGAGATCGCTCACCGTCAAGGTGGCGAAATCACCGACCGCCATCAGTCCCCAATCGAGCTCCAGTACGTCCAGCCGCTTGGCCCCGGCCGGAGGCGGCGTCAGTCGTAAACCCATTGCCAACTGGTGCGCGCCCGGAGTCGCAACATTCCAACCACCTGTGGTGGCCTGTACCGTTGCCAGTTGACCGCCCACGTCGGTCTCGGCGCGCACCACTTCCAATTGCGGACGGTAGGCCACCAGGTGAAAACGATCTTCCCAAGCCATTTGCAGGTTGAATTGGAAGGCATGATTCACGTTCGATGCGAGCGAGGCATAGTCCAGTTCCTCTTGAAATTGCCTCCTCGCACCGACGATCTGTGCACGCACCGGGCCGGCATAGGCGACCGGATAATTTCCCACCTGGCCGGTGGCCACCACCCACCCAGACCGCTGTGGATCGTAATGCGCCCGAACGGTGTTGCCCGTTGCCCGACACGTTTCGTCCAACGCTCGCCAGAAGCATACTTGGCGCAGATCGAGGTACGTCGGCCGGTTTTGCCATGCGCCAAATGCGTCGCCAAATAACAGCCTGTTACCCGACTGCGCTGACAACAAGTCGAGCACCTGGGCTACTGGCTCGCCAGTGGTGCGCACCGTGACGATGGCCGGGGACCACAAGTCGCCAGCGCGCAGCTTGGCCAGCAACCGTTCGGCCCACAGCCTTGTCTCCAAGTCGCTGCTGGAACGCGCGGCCTCGAGTTCGGCGCGCGCCGCAGGCCCCAGCTCCGCAAGTTCGGCAGCCGCTTGTTGCCGCTCAGCATAGGCAGCATGGCCCAGCCGCCGCACCAGTGCCGCCACCCGTTCGACGTCGGGCGGTTGCTCGGCAACCAACTCGCTACTGCCCCTCAGCAAAGCGAACAACAAGGCCCACAGCAATATCTCGGACCCGGCCCCAGCAGCCCGTTGAAGAATTCGACGCGCCTGCAACGTCACATGGATGCGATGGCACAATAGCGACGCAGTCGTTGTTTTGCATGCCGCGTGGAGGTGGTCGCTCGGCGCACTGCCAGCGCGGCGTTCTGACGCCCTGCGGCGCGCGGTGGCCATCGGCATCGGTCGCCTCCGCCGGGGTTGCCGGGGCAGGGGGGCTAGAAGGCATCAAGGTTTAACCGGCTGTTCGAGGACCTAAGTCACTGATACAACGGGCAGGCAGCGACATCGATTCCTGCCTGAGGCTGTCCAACGCATTCCAGCGGCCGATCGGCTGGTTTCAGGAATGATTGTGCTGGCCGCCCCGGGGTGGAATCGACTGCAAACCGGGCGGTCGCCGCGGCACATGAGCAGACGCGCGGGCACCTCGAGTAGCAGGCAATAGCACAATCTGCCGACAAACACAATCCGAGATTGCCCGGTCGCCAGCCTCACCCGGTCAATACCCAACTTACGGGGCGTGAAGCGTAGCCACCATGCCAGGCGACTCTCCTGAATTGTCCGACGAACCACTTGAGACCAACTCCCCGCCGTCCGGGGTGGCCTCGCATTTGGCACACGACGACCTTCCACCGTCGACGCAGCCGGTCGGCCAGGTATGGCTGAAGCCGCAAAAAGCCCGGCCATTTTTTGGTCGCCATCCCTGGGTGCTGGACAGCGCCGTTGGCCGAGTCGAGGGAAACCCGGCACCCGGCGACGTGGTCGACTTGGTGACCGACAAAGGCAAGTTTGTGGCGCGCGGCTTGTTCAATCCTCACAGTCGACTGCGGGTACGACTATATACCTGGCAGGTACACGAATCACTTGACGACGACTTCTGGCGAGGCCGTCTGGCCCGGGCCATCTCCGGGCGCGCTAGCCTGGGCTTCGATGATCCACGAGGTGCCGCGCGCTTGGTGTTTAGCGAGGCCGATGGCCTGTCGGGGCTAGTCGTCGATCGGTATGCCGATTTCCTGGCCGTGCAAATCACTGGACTGGGCATGGCCCGACGTCGCGCCCAGTGGTTGCCCATGTTGTCGGAGTTGACGCGAGCACGAGGAATTTTGCTGCGACATGAGAAGGGGACCAGCCAGGCCGAGGGCATCGACGCCGAAGAGGGTTTGTGTTGGGGCCAGGCGCCCGACGGGCCCGTCTTCATCGAGGAACACGGGCTGCGGTACGGGGTCGATCTGAGCGAGGGGCAGAAGACCGGATTCTATCTCGATCAACGCGACAATCGCCGTGTGGCGGCCAATTATTTTCGTGGCCGGCGGGTGCTCGATTTGTGTTGCTACAGCGGCGGATTCAGTTTGTGCGCGATGCGCTGGGGCCAAGCCCGAGAGGTCCTGGCAGTCGACGCCAGCGCCAAGGCCGTGGCGCTGGTCCGCGCCAACGCGGAACTAAACCGGGTGGCCCAAATTCACACCGAGACGGCCGATTGTTTTCAAGCCCTCGACGATCTGGCCGAGTCGCGACAGCGGTTTGGCGCCGTCGTGCTCGATCCTCCTAAATTCGCTCGTAGTCGCCAGGCAGTGAACGACGCGTTGCGGGCTTATCATCGATTGAACCGTCGCGCGGTCGACATTCTGGAGCCCGGGGGCGTGCTGGTCACCTGCAGTTGTTCCGGCCATGTGAGCCGTGAAGATTTCCTGTACACCTTGGCCGGCGTGGCGCAACAAACCTCTCGCGAGATCCAGGTGCTCGAACAACGGGGGGCGGCGGCCGACCACCCGGTGAGCGCCACCTGCCTGGAAAGCGAGTACCTGAAGTGTTTTATTTGTCGGGTGGCCTGACAGCCCGTCGAATTCTTCAGCGGGCTGCTGAACCCTCGCCTGCGATTGCCAGCGGCCAGGCGACGGCAGTTTTCGACCCTTGGAAGGCTGCAGAGCGAAGAGTCGATCTTTGGCTGATCCGTGTCGACCGCTAGAATGAGGCCGCCGCTGGCGGATACCACCGGCAGGCTCGAGGTGGCCAGGAGCACGATCGCGCATGAACAACGTACTGGCAGTGGTGTTAGCCGGCGGCAAGGGCTCGCGACTCGAACCGCTCACCCGCGATCGCGCCAAGCCGGCTGTGCCCTTTGGCGGGGCCTATCGCATCATCGATTTTACCTTGTCGAATTGCCTGAATAGCGGCATTCGCAAGATGCTATTGCTCACTCAATACAAGGCCATCAGCCTCGATCGGC
>CAYSXM010000166.1:0-7940 GCA_964434905.1 uncultured Pirellulales bacterium
TCTTCGTCTCCAGGTCGGTGATGACGATCTTGTCGTGATCTTCCTGAATCTTCAGATGGAAACGGCTGACGCGCTCGTCATTGAGCTGGACGTTGTTCCCTTCCTCGCGACCGATAGTGATGGGCGGCAACAGCGCATCGAAGATCCGGCCCCGGTCTGCACCTTCCAGTACTTTGAGCGTTATCTGCGACATGTCCCGCGCCGCTACCAGGCAACACCCCGCGGGGGCAAGACTGCCGCTCCCCGGGCCAGAAAACGCCCCAACCTGCGCTTATAACACCCCGTTGCCGCGAGGGTCAACGCAATTCTAGACTTCCCCTCCCTCGGGCGATACCGGCACACGATCCGTGGCCAATTTTGTCGATGCCAGTCACCGGACCGGGGGGCGACTCGGCCACACGGCACTGGCTGAAAACCGGGCTTCGGGCCCCATTCCCGCCCGGTCACGAAGCGGTGCCGCAGGCCCAGCCGGCCAGGTAGTGCAGGCTACATTCTTGACCGCCGGCGGCCGAGCGCCGTCAGCGCCAAGGCCACGACTGCCAGCGCCCAGGTCGATGGTTCAGGCACCGCGATACCCAACACGAACGGTGAGAAATTGTCGGTCGTGAAGGTCACAGTGTGGGCCGCGGTGTCGACCGTGCCGCCAAACTGCCACTTGTCCAACAACTGGTTGAAGTGCCAGATGCCGAGCAAGCTTTCATCGGTCCCCGGGGGGAGCTTGGCCGGGTCGTAAGCGAACACTAGCGACACCGGCCCCGCCAGCGCACCGCTGTAGTCGACTTCCCAAATCTGCGGGTCGACCGCAAGTTCCGCTGTCGACAACGCGAAAATCGGGTTCTCGGTACCGGCTTCGATAGCAGCCTGCGAGAGGCCGGTAAATGGAATCTGTTGTGCGGACAGCGTTCCGGCCGTGTCTTCCGGCGCGAACAACGCTGAAACGCCACCCGGCTGCGTCAGACCTCCCAGCACATCGGCCCGGGGCGCGACCGCGGGGTCGACCATGCGCACGTTGGCCGCGCCGTACTGTGCCCGGGAAACGATCGTGCCGGAAAACGTGGCGGTGATGTCGTTCGCCAAACCCACGGTGTAGCTTACCTGGCTATTCAAGACCCATTCGCCCGACCCTGGCGTCGTTTCCACAAGCGTGGTCGACCCGCCGCCGTTCAAGTAATCGGAAAAGCCGGTGAAATCTTCGGTGGGCGGCGCTGGCGGAACGACCGCCGGGGACTGCCCAGAATAGCTCCCCTGCAGCACCTGGAAACCCAAGTTATTTGAATCGAATGCGCCGGCGACCAGCGGCAATTCGTCGGAGAACCAATCCCAGATGGTGTTTTGAAACGACAGTTCGAACTCGTTGCCCGGAGTCTTCAAACCAAAGTTGGCCGGTGCTCCCCAAGGGCCCAAGGGCGCGCCACCGGCTGCACTGCCAAAGGCCAAGTAGCCGTGCCCACCCAGATACTGCAAGCCCGCCGGACCGCCAGCCTGGAACGGATCGAACTGCACCAGGAAATGCCCCGAGACCGAAGTGATATCGCTGCCGGGAATCTGCGCAGTCCACGAACCGAACATCGGGTCACTGAGCGTTAGCGTCATGCTGCTTTGCGCTTCGTCGACCGACAGAATTACCTCGTCGGCCCGGGCTGGTCCGCCGTGCGCGGTCAACAACAACCAACACAGCGAGATCAAGCCCAAGTACATCTTCCTGAGTGTTCTGGGCATGGAATCTCCTTCGAGTTGCGATGTTCCCCGCATGCCAGGCAAGGGCTGTGGAACACGCGGTGTGCGGGTTTGGCCAACGGCGGCCGGCCAGAAGAGTCGCTCTCGGAGCGAACCGACGGGCGGGCTATCTGCCCGCCGCAGCGGCTCAAACTTCCCGCAGCGTCCCAAACTTCCCGCGGCGCTCCAAGCTTGGATGTCGCTATCGCGGCAAGCGTGGGCGATCGCGAGTCGGCGCGAGGAAGTAAGTGTCCGAGAGTCGCCGCGCTATATGCAGCACGGCTTGACTAGTCCGCACGGCGCGTGCCCAGTAGCGGCCTTTCCCGGAAAACCACAGGCGTTCTGAATTGAACCCCAATCGAATCCGGAGGATTCATGAACTTCGTCGCGAGGAGTCGCTCGGCTCCGCGGCAGAAGGCTCATGAATCATTCGGGTTAAAGCGCTCGGAGACTACCAGTCTGGTCTCGACCGTTCAAGTGAAATCTCGCTGTCGGGGCACCTCCGGCACCGCCGTGGGCCCCCACGCGGTAATTTGGGTTGTACGCCGGCAGTCGTTGCCAGTCGGGCCATCGCAAGCAAGCGATTCGGCGAGTGCGATTACCCATGCGGCGGGGGCCGCGTTGACCCCTGCCCCCCAGGCGGGATAATTCGGTTCCGCCGGCAGCCGCAGGGAACTGGCCCTGCTGGCCGATGCCAGTCAAGCTGCTGGGGTACCTACGAGGCGAACCGTGCCGTGAAGTTGTTGCGTAGCCTGGAAGGACTCCCCGCGGAGCTGCGAGCCTGTGCGGTATCGATAGGCAATTTCGATGGCGTGCACCGTGGACACGCGCGGCTGGTCGAGCGTTTGCTGGCCCGTGCTCGGCAGGTCGGCGGCCGCGCGGTGGTTTTGTCTTTCGATCCACACCCGGTGCGGCTGCTACGGCCCCTGCAGGCCCCGCCCCCGCTGACTTGGACCGATCGCAAGGCCGACTTGCTGGCGCAACTAGGGGTCGACGCGTTGATCGCGTATCCGACCGACGAGGCCTTATTGCAGCTTTCGGCACGCGATTTTTTTGACCAGATCTTACGCGGGTTGCTCGACGCCCGGGCGGTGGTCGAGGGTCCCAACTTTTTTTTCGGTCGAGATCGTGCTGGCAATATCGAGGTTCTGTCGCAATTGGCGTCCGAGGCCCGGATCGTGCTGGAAGTGGTCGAGCCGGTTCAGGTCGGGGGGCAGTATGTTTCCAGTTCGCGAATTCGTCAGTTGATTGCCCAGGGGGCGATGGCCGAAGCGCGGCAATTGCTTACGGAACCTTACCGGGTGCGTGGCATGGTTTCGCACGGCGCTGGCCGTGGCGCGCGGATCGGGTTCCCCACGGCCAATGTGGGGGCCATCGACACGCTGCTGCCTCAAGAGGGGGTTTATGCCGGTTGGGGTTGGACACGGGCCGGCCGATTTCCGGCGGCGATCAACATTGGCGGCAATCCAACGTTTGGTGAAACGGCGCTGAAAGTCGAGGCGCACCTGATTGGGTTTCAAGGCGCGCTGTACGGGCAACCTATCGAATTGGATTTCCTGACGCGGCTGCGCGGCACGCGGGCCTTTGCCGACGTGGCGTCGCTGGTGGCTCAATTGCACCACGACGTAGCGCGGGCCGAGCGCGAAGCGGCGGCTGCCGACTCCAGCGTTTCGGAAGATTCGTGATGTCGCTTACCTCCCAGACGGTCGCCAGCGTCGCGGCCACGAGGCACCATGAGCATTGATTGGTCGCAGTTCGTCGCGTTGATTTCCAGCGCTCAACGGTTCGTACTCACCAGCCACCTGCGGCCCGACGCCGACGCATTGGGAAGCGAACTGGGCATGGCTCGCGTACTCGAATCGCTGGGCAAAGAGGTGCGAATAGTCAACGCGCATGCCGCGCCGCCGCACCTGGAATTCCTGGACCCAGAAAATCGGCTGCTCGTGCTGGGGCGCGACGTGGCAGAGGACCAGGCCGCGGAAACCGATCTGCTCTTGGTGCTGGATACCGGCGCCTGGGCACAATTGGGCGACATGGCCCAAGTGGTGCGCCGCACCGCCGCACGCAAAGTGGTACTTGACCATCACGTTAGCGGCGACGACTTGGGGGCCGAGGTGTTCAAGGACCCCACGGCCGAAGCCACGGGGCGGTTGGTGGTCGATGCGGCCGAGGCGTTGGGGGTTCCGCTGACGGCACCGATGGCGGCGCCACTGTTTGCCGCGGTGGCCACCGACACTGGCTGGTTTCGCTTTGCATCGACATCGGCCAACACCTATCAGTGCGCCGCGCGATTGATTGCCGCCGGCGCGCAGCCCGCCGAATTGTATGCACAGTTGTACGAGCAGAATTCGTTTTCGCGGCTGATGCTGATGGGGCGGGTGCTGGCCCATGCCCGAGGCGAGGTCGGCGGGAAACTGCTCTACGCCTGGGCCGAGGCCGACGATTTCGCCGCAACCGGGGCGCTGCGCAGCGACACCGAAGACATTGTGAACGAACTGCTGCGCGTGGCCGGTGCACAGGTAGCGCTGTTGTTCGTGGAACAACCCGACGGGCGGATTAAAGTCAGCTTTCGCAGTCGCTCGTCGGTCGATGTGAGCCAGGTGGCCGAACAGTTCGGCGGTGGTGGGCATCGCGCCGCGTCGGGCGCATCGCTCGATGGTCCGCTGTCGCATGCGCTGCCTCGCGTGCTTGACGGTGTGCGCGCCGCGCTGCGATAATTGCCGCGCCGCGGCCGAATGCCGGTCCGCGTCGGTGGGTGACAGGGCACGCGGCCCAGCCAGCCCCAGTGGTACAAATCGCGGAGCAGTGCCCTGCCGATGGCCGAACCAGACCAACCACACGCCGCAGATCGCCGCGATTTTCTGGCACGCTCGTTGGCCGTAGCTGCCGGAGGCGTGGTGGGCGCAGCGCCCGTGGCGGCGGGTGTCTGTGTGTTTCTCGATCCGTTAAACCGCGCCAGCGGCTTGGGCGATTGGGTGCGGGTGACCACGTTGAATAGTCTGCCCGCCGACGGCGTGCCGCGGCAGTTTCCGGTCATCTCTGATCGGGCCGACGCCTGGAACCGGTATCCCCAAGAACCGATCGGGGCGGTCTACCTGGCGCGTTCCGGCTCGGACGAAGTTTCTTGTTTCAATGCCGTCTGCCCGCACGCGGGCTGTTTTGTCGACGCGCGCCCCGCGGCCCAGCAGTTTCGCTGCCCCTGCCACGATAGCGCGTTTGAGTTCAACGGTCGACGCGTGGGCCCCGATTGCCCCTCCCCCCGCGATCTCGATTCGCTGGAAGTCGACGCCACGCGGTTGGCCGCCGGCGAGGTGTGGGTCCGGTTTCAAAACTATCGTGCCGGCAAGGCAGAGAAGATCGCCGAGACATGAATGCTTTGCTGGATTGGTTAGACGACCGCACGGGCGTGCGACACCTGGTGCACGAAGCACTTTATGAGCGCGTGCCCGGTGGGGCCCGTTGGCGCTATGTGTGGGGCAGCACGTTGGTGTTTGCGTTCTTCACCCAGGCCATTACCGGCACGTTCTTGTGGATGGCCTACAGCCCCAGCGCGCACTCCGCCTGGGAAAGCGTGTTTTACATTCAATTCCACATGCAGGGGGGATGGTTCCTGCGTGGGTTGCATCATTTCATGGCCCAAGCCATGGTCGTGTTGTTGGCCTTGCACCTGATGCAGGTAGTGATCGACGGCGCTTACCGGGCGCCACGCGAAGTGAATTTCTGGTTGGGCCTGGTTCTGATGAACCTGGTGCTGGGCTTGTCGCTGACTGGCTATTTATTGCCCTGGGACCAAAAAGGGTTCTGGGCCACGCAGGTGGCCACGAAATTGATGGGCGTGATTCCCGGCGTGGGCGCCGTGCTGCAAAAACTGGTAGTCGGCGGGCCGACCTATGGCCATCACACCCTCACCCGTTTCTTCGCGCTGCATGCCGGCGTGCTGCCGGCCTTGTTAGTGCTGTTTCTGGTGCTGCATGTGGCGTTGTTCCGCCGGCACGGGTTGCACGCCACCCTCCGCGCGCGGCAGCGCCCCGACGGGATGTTCTGGCCCGACCAGGTGCTGCGCGATGCAGTAGCCTGTTTGGCGGTGCTGGCCGTGGTGGTGCTTCTGATCGTGCGCCCGGCGCTGTTTGGCTCTCTGGGCCACGGGCCGGCCGGCGCGCAGCTAGGGGCCGAGTTGGGCGCCCCGGCCGACCCAGCGCACAGCTATTCGGCGGCCCGCCCCGAGTGGTACTTCCTGTTCCTATTTCAGTTCCTGAAGTTCTTTCATGGCGAGCGCGCTGAGTTTCTAGGGGCGGTCGTGGTTCCGGGCGCCGTCATGACGCTGATCGCTCTGATGCCGATCGTGGGGCGTTGGCAGTTGGGGCACCGCTTCAATGTGTCGCTGCTGTTCGCGCTGCTGCTGGGTGTGGCGGGCCTGACCACTTCGGCGCTGCTGGAAGATCGCCGTGACCCCGACTATCGAGCCGCCGTGGCCGACGCCGAGGTGTTGGCCACGCGCGCCCTGGAACTGGCCAACGCGCCCGCCGGCATTCCACCCGCCGGCGCCGTTTCGCTATTGCGGCAAGACGCCAAAACGCAGGGACCGGCGCTGTTCAAGCAATATTGCGCGGGCTGCCATGGCTACGACGACGGCTCGGCCACGCCGCTGGTAAAACACACGGCCCTAGCGCAGGGCATGAACCTGTTTGGGTTCGGGCGGCGCGCCTGGATCGCCGGACTGCTCGACCCAACCCAAGTAGCCGGCCCTGGATATTTTGGCGCCACGCGCCATGCCGAGGGCGACATGGTTGCATGGGTCCAGGAGAACCTGATCGATCCCGATGCCGCGAAACGTGCGCAATTGGACTCGGTCGTGGTGGCCTTGTCAGCCGAAGGCGCGTTTCCCGATCAGGCGGCGCTCGATGCCGAGTCGGCCACATCGATCGCCGCGGGACACGTGGCCTTGACCAAGACGATGGGCTGCGGCGAATGCCACAAATTCCACGACGAGGGCGAGCTGGGGACCGCGCCCGATCTGACGGGTTACGGATCGCGAGAGTGGTTGCTGGCGTTCATTGCCGACCCATCGCACGAGCGGTTCTATGGTCATGCAGCGGAAAAGCCCGAGGGGGCCATGCCGGCCTTTGCCAAGGACCCTTCGCAGCCCGACCGAAACATGCTGACGCCGGCGCAACGAGGCCTGCTGGCCGACTGGCTGCGCGGGGCATGGTACGAGCCGTAACGGGTTATCAGGAGAATTCAGCGAGTTACGCCAACTTCTGAATCAGAATTAACCACCGTAGCGTACGGCGATTTTGTGCGCCCCGTGGTCCCGCCGCTACCGAGCAGAGCGTGTTGCGCGCGTTGTAGCGGCCCAAGGCTTGCTGTAGTCACACGTTCGAATCTGGCCGGACGTGAATGCGCTCAACTGTCACAAGCACCTGGACAAATTCACGCTGAGCGACGAGGAAGTTATCTGGTTCGAATGCACGCAGCCCGGATTGGCGCATGCCACGGCCGGCGGGCAAATGGCAGCCACGCCGCGAGGGCCGCTAGTGCCAAAAACCAACTGGCCGGTTCGGGCACCGCGGCCGTGGCCCCGGCACCGCCCCCGCCGGGAAGCAAGGTACGCGTGGCCAAGCCGAACGGGCTGGCCAACCCGTCGCCGGCATCGGCGAACGGTGTACCGACCCCGGCCGAGTCGAGACGAAGGATTGAATTCGATAGGTAGTTGCTAACGTACAAATTGCCGAGTGCATCGAAGGCCAGACCGGCCGGCGTGGTCAACCCGTCGCCCGTATCGGCGAACAGCGTGCCGGCGCCGGCGGGGGTGAACTTGGTAATCCGGCTGCGCAACACGTCGGAAACATAGACGTTGCCCGCCGCGTCGATCGCCACGCCGAAGGGCGCCAACAAGCCATCGCCCGCGTCGGCGAACACACTGGCCACGCCGGCGGGGGTGATTCTCAACACCTGGCTGGCACCTAGCGACGCCACATACAGGTTGCCCGCCGCATCGGCCGCCAGACCGAACGGGCTGGCCAGCCCATCCCCGGCATCGGCGAACAACGTGCCGACCCCAGCAGTACTCACTTTGGAAATCGTGTTCGTCAAGTAGTTGGTAACGTACAACTCGCCCCCTGGTCCAAAGGCCAATCCAGACGGAGTGCTCAGCCCGTCAGCGGCATCGGCAAAGACGGTTCCGGCGCCGGCAGAGTTGAACCGGGTAACGCGGCTGCGCAGAG
>CAYSXM010000167.1:0-7902 GCA_964434905.1 uncultured Pirellulales bacterium
GTGCGGTGGTGGCTCATGCCGACAAACGCCTTCATCGACATGGTGAACCAGGCTTGGAAGTGCGTCTTGATCACCGGCACGTTGATCACATGATCGACCTGAAACAACAATTCGGCCAGCTCGAATCCATTGGGCCAGCTCGTGGCCTTTTCCGGCTGGATTTTGCGCCAGTGCGGATGATCGGCCTTCAGGCCGAGCTGCTCGAATTCGGCGGCCGCATCTTCCAAGCCCACCGCCACGACCGGGGCCTTGCAGTCCGACACGGCCTGGTTCACGGCATCGAGGTGCCCCACCCGCTTCATCACGTCAATCGTCTTGGGGGTCTTCAACGCACGCTCGGGGTCCTGTACGAACAACGGTGAGAACGAGCGATCACTCACCAAGATGCGCCGCGGACCACGCTCAGCCACCAACTTAATCACCGCGTACAACGTCTCTGGGTTGGTCGTGGTGGGGTTTTTTCCGGCACCAGTAACGTTGGGTTTGATCAGCACGGTCTGATCCGCCTGAATGAACTCGAGCCCGCCCGCCAAGGCCACGGCCTGCCGCACGGAATCTTCCATGTTCGAGCCGCGTGCCAAGCCCACCAGCGCGGGCCCTTCCACCACGGGCGTTTCCTCGGCGCGAACCTGGTGCGCCCAACTTCCCAAGCCAGCGCCGGCCAGTCCGCTCCCCAGCGCCAACCCACCCGACGCGCGGAGAAATCGGCGGCGATGACACGAACTTGGTTGGAAAATCATGATCAACCTCGCCAGCTAGAAGGGACACGATGGAGAACTTGGATACACAATTTATCAAAACTTCGCTGCACCATGCACACGGCGGCCAATCGCGATTGACCGTTCACCAGCGCCGTACTTTCGCTGGCCAGCGACTCGCCTCACTCGGTGCCGGCGAGCCATTGCTCCAGCTTTTCGCGCAATTGTTCCGACCGCTCGTTCAGCGCGCTCGCATCTTCCGGTGTCAGTTCACGACAAACATGCACCCACTGCATGCTATCAGAACGCAACGCGGCAATCTCTTCGGATAACGCCGGAGGATCGCGCGGACCTGCCGCCGGCTGCCGAGCGCGTACTCGCACCAACGTCCGCCACAATCGGTCGTTCTGGTCCGCCACCCGGGCCAACTGTGGCATCTCGACATCGAGCGATTCGTGGCACTCTTGGCACATGCTCTTCAGGCTGAAGTCATCCGGCGGGTTGCCCACGTCGTGGTTGCCGTGGCAATCGATGCACATGGGATACTTGGTATTGATCCGCTTGGAAAAATCCCAATGGTGGGGGCCCGTGGCCAGTACCAAGGCCTGCTCCTCGTGGCAGCCCGAACACGTCTTCAGGTGGGCGCTGAGCTTGGTGCCAATAAAACCGAATTCGTCTTCGTGCGCGTGAGCATCGATTTCCGCGTTGCCGCCGTGGCAGTCGTGGCAAGTCAGGCCCTGAAAATCGTGCGTGCTTCGCGCGAAATCCTTCACCGCCAGCGTCAACTCTCGGCCCGCATTCAGGTGGCACACCATGCAGTTCGACTTCACAGTCGGCACAGGATGACCCGCCGGCCAGGTGGCAGGCAACCTGATAGGACCGTTGGCCACACTCCCGGCTGCGTCGTCGCTGGGTGGCTCGCCCGCCGGAAGCTCGATCGCCGCGTCTTCCGCGACCGGTGGTTCGTCCGCGCGGACTACGTGCTGAATACGCTCGGGCACTAGCCACCAAAGATTGGCAATCGCGACCGCTGCGAGTAACAACAGTATTCTGCGCGCCTGGTACCGTGGGACATCAAGCGGCGAATTCAATTCGGTTGGCAACAGCCGCCTCACTTCCGCGATGGCATCGCGACCTGGACACGCATCGTGTACCCACTCGGTGCATGGCCGAGTTCGCCAGGGTACCTTGTCGCAACACCTCGACAGCACTGCATACCCGGCGGGCCGTACGCCCGTTTCACCGGCGCGCCGCCTCGACCAGGGGTCGAACCGTTCCAACCCGCTGCCGCCAACCCGTGCGCTGCTGGCGCCAGGTTAATGGCCCCCCCTGGCAGGGTCAAGTTTTTCGGCAAATTGTTGACGGCCGCCAGTGCTGCCAGTAGGCTGCGCCGCGCGCGACTCCATGGCGGTGAACATCGCCCCCTGTTGGGAACGCGACTGGAAAACCCATCGCTGGGGCGCAGCGATTTTGTTCGCTGCGCGGGCTGGCTTACGGCAGACCGGTTGACTCTCCATCCCCCCTGTGCCGAGGTGTACCTTGAACAAGCGTTGGTTGCAGTCTGCGGCTTGGTTGGCATTGGCCCTGGGAGTTGCAGTGGGGAACATGGCGATGAGTGCTTCGGCCCAAGCAGGAGAAGAGAATCTGGGCGAGGACGGCTACGCCGACTCGGGCGGAGTCAAGATTCATTACGTAACCAAGGGGCAAGGCCCGCTGGTGGTAATGATCCACGGTTTCCCCGATTTCTGGTACTCGTGGCGCCACCAAATGCCGGCACTGTCCGAGCACTTCCAAGTGGTCGCAGTCGATCAGCGGGGCTACAACCTGAGCGACCAGCCCGAGGGGGTCGAGAATTATACAGTCGACAAGTTGGTGGGCGATATCGACGCGGTTCGCAAGCACCTGGGCGCCGAGAAGGTTTCGGTGGTCGGACACGACTGGGGTGGACTAGTGGCGTGGATGTATGCCATCGGCCACCCGGCCGAAACCGAGCGATTGATCGTCTGCAACTTGCCACACCCCCAAGGGTTAAATCGCGAATTGGCCACCAACGAGCAGCAGCAAAAAAACAGCCAGTATGCTCGCAATTTCCAACAGCCCGATGCCGCCTCGAAAATCAATCCCCAGGCCTTGGCCGCTGCGGTATCGCTGAAGTTTCCCGGCGCACTTCCCAAGTATGTCGAAGCGTTTTCCAGGTCCAGCCTCGAGGGCATGCTGAATTATTACAAGGCCAACTATCCGCGCGAGCCGTATACCGAGATGGACCTCAAGCTGCCCAAGGTGCAATGCCCGGTGCTTCTGATTCACGGTCTGGCCGACTGGGCCCTGTTGCCCGGCGCGCTCAACGGCACCTGGAATTGGCTCGATGGCGAACTCACGCTGGTCACCATTCCCAAGGCGGGGCACTGGGTCCAGCACGACGCGGCCGACAAGGTGACCATGAACATGCTGTGGTGGCTTCGGAACCACTAACCATGGGCGCGCGTTCCGCTCCCCCGGCCAATGCTTAAGTGCCGTGCGTGCGCCGCGAAACATGGTTTGCTAACCCAATGAACTACACACACCACGCTTCCCAGGGAGAGTTTTTTATGTTGCCACGACCAGCGCCATTTCGGTGGGTGGATTCTTGCAGGGGGGCCCTGTTGGCAGCCTGCTGTCTGCTGGCGGTTGCTCCGGCCACTGCGGCCGACGCCTATACCCAGCAAGAAGATGTGATCTTTGCCCAAGAGCACGGCATTGCGCTGGCGATGGACATTTTTCGACCCACGGGCGCGGCCAATGGGTTGGCCTTGGTCGACATCGCTAGCGGCGCCTGGCACTCGGACCGCGGCAAGATCAACGATCATAAGCAAGCCCAGATGTACGATATTTTCTGTGGTCGCGGCTACACGGTGTTCGCCGTGCGGCCGGGATCGATCACGCGGTTTTCAGCGCCGGAAATGGTCGACCACGTCAAGCAGGGCATTCGCTGGGTCAAGCTGCACGCGGCTGAATACGGCATCGACCCACTTCGCCTGGGCCTGGCCGGCGCCTCGGCGGGTGGCCACCTGACCTGTCTCACCGCCGCCACCGCCGACGATGGCCAGTCCGACGCCAAGGATCCCGCCGCCCGGTTCGACAGCCGCGTGATGGCCTGCGTGGCGTTCTTCCCGCCCACCGACTTCCTGAGCTGGGGCAAGACACCGTTCGACCCCGACAAGGCCGAAGGTCGCGTGGCCAGCTTGCTCGGGCCGTTGATGTTTCCCTTGGGCCTGCACGGCCAATCGCGAGAGGAAATGCTGGCCCAGTTGGAAAAGATTTCTCCGGCTCGCCTGGTCACCAGCCAAATGCCTCCGCTGCTGTTGATCCACGGCGATGCCGACTTCGTCGTGCCACTACAACAATCCGAAGTCATGCTGGCCGCCATGCAAAAGGCCGGCATCGCCTGCGAACTGATCGTCAAGAAGGGGGGCGGGCATCCCTGGCCCACCATTCATGAGGAAGTGCGCGTGGCTGCCGATTGGTTCGATCGGCAGTTGACGCCCCCAGCCGCCGCGACCACTCCCCAAACGGCCAGCGGCCAATGAGCCGAGTGCGACGATATGCGATTGTCACGGGCGGGGCCAGTGGGCTGGGGCGGGCCCTGTGCCGGCGTTTGGCACGCGACGGCTGGCACCTGGCCATCTGCGATCTGAACGACGAGGGCAGCGCCACCACGCTGACCGAAGTGCGAGCCGCCGGCGGCGACGGCCAGGTAGAACACCTCGACGTGGCCGACCCTGCCGCGTGGGCCGCACTGCGCGCACGGTTGCAGGCCGCCTGGCCACAGCTCGACTTGCTGGTCAACAACGCGGGCGTGGCCGCGTCGGGCGATGTGGGACAAGCCTCGCTGGACGATTGGCATTGGCTGATCAACATCAACCTGTGGAACGGCATTTACGGCTGCCACACCTTCGTCGATTGGTTGAAACAGAACCCCGCCGGCGCGCATATCATCAATACCGCGTCGCTGGCGGCCATCGGTTCGGCGCCGGGCATGGCTGCCTATAACGTCAGCAAGGCGGGCATGCTGGCACTATCCGAAACGTTATATGCCGAACTGGCGCCGCACCGGGTGGGCGTGACCGTGCTTTGCCCGGCGTTTTTTCAGACCAACCTGTTGGGCGACGGGCGGTTCACCGACGACCGACATCGGAAGCTGGCACAAAAGGAATTTGAACGCGCGTCGTTCACCGCCGACGACGTAGCCCAAGCAGCGGTGCAGGCAATGCAGGCCAAGCGACTGTACGTGGTGTTGCCGCGCCAAGGGCGGATGTATTGGTATCTCAAGCGGTGTGCACCCGAGTGGTTCTTGCGCCGCGTGGGCCGCGAGCAAAATGCGCGGCTCGAACGTGCCGCGCGGCGGGCGTAACGAGGGTCCGCAATACGCCGCGAATGTCAACTCTCCAATGCACACCGGCCAAACTAAAATCGCAGCCGGACAACCCAGCCGCATGCGGTCGCGCTGTGCACCCCCAGCCTACGGCGACCACAGCGGCTCGGCCATCTGTTGGCTCCACGCGTTCCACAGGGATTCTAGTTCGGTCACCCGGGCTGGCTCGTGCGCCGCGCGGTCGTGCGCCTCGCCCAGATCGTCGGCCAGGTTGTACAGATGCGATGTCACCGGCGGGCCCGCCACTCCGTCGACCGTTGGATCGTAGCGCACCAGCTTCCAATCGCCATGCCGCACCGCCATCTGCGCGCCCAAGCGCCAGTACAACGTGCGGTGTGGCGGCTCGCTGTTGGCACCGCTGAGATACGGCGCCAGATCCAGGCCGTCGAACTGCTCTTGGTCCTCCACGGCAATTCCCGCCGCGGCCAAGGCCGTGGGGGCCACATCGAGTTGGATCACCGGGCGATCGTAGGTGGTGCCGCCTGGCAGCCGGGCCGGCCAACTGACGACAAACGGCACGCGAACGCCCCCTTCGAGCGTCGTGCGTTTTGAGCCACGCAGCGGCGCGTTGCTCGACCCATTGACCGTCGTACCCTGCATCACCGGGCCGCCGTTGTCGCTGATGAACCACACCAGTGTGTCGCGTTCCAGCCCCAGATGGCCGAGCGTGTCGAGCACGCCCCCCACGGCGTCGTCCATCGCGCTGAGCATCGCGGCATACGAGCGGCGCTTGGGGTCGCTCAGGTGCGCGAACTTTGCCAGACGCCCGCGGTCGGCTTCGAGCGGCGTGTGAACCGCGTTGAACGCCAGGTACAACAGAAACGGTTTGTCGTGGTTGGCACGCACAAACGATATGGCCTCGCGGGCCAGCGCGTCGGTCAAATAGGCTTGCTCCAATACGGGGTTGTCGCCGCGCAAAATCGTGTTGGTTCGCGCCGGAAAATAGGTGTGTGCGCCGCCCAGGAATCCGAAATAGGTCTCAAACCCGCGCCGCGTGGGCCAAAACCGCTGCGCCTCTCCCAGGTGCCACTTGCCGATGAGCGCCGTGGCATACCCGGCGGCACGGAACCGATCGGCCAGAGTGACTTCGCTGGTGGGCAAGCCAATCTGTTCGGTTCGATTGCCGAGCCGCCGACTCTTACCCGGATTGAATTCGTGCCCAAACCGCTGCTGGTAACGACCGGTCAACAGTCCCGCGCGCGTCGGGCTGCAATAGGGGCCCGACACGTACCCTTGCCGGCATACCACGCCCCGCGCTGCCAGCCGGTCGATCTGCGGCGTGGGAATGTCACGGCAGCCATGAAAACCGACATCCGCGTAACCCAAATCGTCGGCCACGATAATCACCACGTTCGGTCGGCGAGCGGCTGCCGTGGTCGGGTCGCCAGCCGACGAATCGGCCAATGGTTCCGCCACCGCCTGGCCCGCTAGCTCCGCCGGCCCCGTCAGGGGGTTCACGCGAGCCGGTGCCTGGCCTTCGAAGCCAAAGGCATCGCCTTCTGCAACCTCGCCCATCGGGTAGTCCGTCGACAAAATATGCGCGCCGCCTGCCAGCCCCTGGTGCCGGCGCTCGGCCGGGCGCTGTCCCTGGGAATCGACCCGGGTGCGAATCCAATATCCCGCCCGGGCCAGCTCGGCAATTTGTGGATCGGCCGGGTTGTCGAGCACGATGGCCGCGGCATGCGCTTCGCCGGGAGTCGCATTGACAAACATGGCCCGCCCTTCGAGTGCGGCGTGACCCTCTAGGTAGTGCGCCCGGTTCGGTCCTTGTTCGTGCAGCATGAACAACACCCGGCCGGCCATGGCGCCGAGTGTCGGCCAACCGCGATTGGCCAGCGCCAGCGGCAAACTATCGGCCCCCTGACGCAGATCATCGGGTGTGAATAGTCGCTCGGGGCCGAACGCCGCACGAATGACCTCGTCGAGCAGGTCGAGATCGGCCGCAGCGGGCCGACGATAACGGCGATCGAGCGCGAAGCCTTCTTCCTTCAGTTCCAGCAACACGGAAATGGGTACATGCCGTGGATGTGCACGGGACCAGTCGCCGATTACGCCCAGCGCGTCGGCAAAGGTGCGCACCGTGGTCCCGGCATCGAAGGTGGGAACGTGCATCACCTGCCACTCGGTTCCCGCCAAGTGCAAATCGAGTTCAAAACTGCGCACGCCATGGTCGAGTTGCCGGTCGAGCGTTTCTCGCGAATAGTCCCACTCGCGCGCGTCGCGCCGCACTGCAATCATCGTCTTCAGCAGCTTGGCGTCGGGCCGCAGATGGTAGCTATTGTGCGTTCCCACCACCTGTACCTGATTGAAGTGCAAGTCGGCCAGCCCAGGTTCTGCACCCCGCGCGGCGCCGCACGCCACGACGACCAATGCCGCGCGGCACACCGCGAACAGTCTCTGACAGCATGCAGCCATCGCCAGGCATGGAAAGCCAAGGGGCCGGCCGCGAACGGGTTGCCCATCGGACCGCGCTGGGGCAACCGGCGACAATGTTTGCGACATGATGGGTGACCTCGTCAAAGTGTTTCAGACAGGTGTCTCAACTAGTATGTGTCGGCAGGCGCGACGCTAGCTACGCCAAAAAGTCGATCTCTCGGGCGCCGCATAGCGCACGTTCAGGTGAGGTGTTTCCAGGCGTCGCCCCGCGTTCAACGATGCCATCCCCGCTGCCACCAGGCCCGTGGTCAATAGCGTGCGTTCGATCGGTTGGGGCGATTTCCCCGTGGTGAACGTGGTCTCAACCTGTTCCATCAGCGCCGCGGAATAGGCCACGTTGGGCGTTGGCGGCAGGTA
>CAYSXM010000168.1:0-7859 GCA_964434905.1 uncultured Pirellulales bacterium
TGGCGCCCACTACTTCATGGCGCCCACTACTTCATGGCGCCCACTACTTCATGGCGCCCACTACTTCATGGCAATGGCGCGGGCCAAGGGCTTGAGCACTTGTTCGGACACGCACTCGTCGACCATCTCGCGGCAGACCTTGAGCAAGTCTTCCAGCACGCTGACATAAGTGGCCCGTGGGTCGAGGCTGCCATACTGCCGCGCCGTGACATACACGCTGAGTTGTTCTTCCGGAAAATCTCCGGTCCGAACCTGGAAGGCGTTGGTCCGCGTCTCCACGCTTACTCGGCATTGCGTGCGGCAATCGGGATCGAGTGCCAGGGTGATCGATGGTTCGTAGTTAATGGCACTGGCGCCAGGTACATCCAGCAGTTTTTCCAGCGCGGCGCTCAGACCCAATGCCTCGGCCACCAACTGGTTGTGGTTGCCGCGGTAAGTAAAATCGAAGCCGAACAACAGGTCGAACGACTCGCAGTCCAACGGGCTGACCGACAGCGTGTGCGGTGCTAGTTCCAGCACCAACCGATGCTGATCCAGCGCGTCATCAATCTGGTCCGGATTGACATGCCCCGAGCAGATTCGCCGGGGTTCGATCGTGGTCCAACGATAGCTATGGCCATCCTTGTCTTCTTCTAAGACAAAGTCGCCTTTTTCGCGGCCGTAAAAGTTCCGCATGGTGGGAAACTTCTTGCGAATCTGCTCGAAAAAATGCAACAACGTTTCGCGATTGGCGGGCAACTCCATTTCCGTGCTGAGAATCATGTTGACGTAGAAGTCGTCGGAAAGCGAACTGTACCGGTTGATCTTCATAAACTGCCAGACCTCTGATCGCGCTGCGAAACGTCCCTGCACCTGCCACGACACGGAAAGACCACCGTCGCGGCGTTTCTCAGTTGCCAACTTCTTCCCGGTCGCGCACTTCTCCCGGTCGCGTACTGCCTGCCGGGCCAGCCTGCGCCACGCGGCTTGAGCAATGCGCCCGCCAGTATAGAATCGCCGGTTCCGAGGTGTCAAAGCCGCACGTCGTGAAACGGAGGGTTTTCCATGGATGCCACGCTGGTAGCCCAGACGTTTCGCACCTCGCTGGGCTGGGTGGCAATGCTCGGTCGCGGTCCGCGCCTGGTGCAGGTCGCGTTCGGCGCCGATTCAGCACCACGGGCGCTTACCAAGCTCGATGCCCGCCGGCTGACCGCTGCCCGAATCGGTCGTTGGAACACATCGCTTCAAGTTCGCCTGAGACGCTATGCGGCAGGCGCGGTCGACGATTTTCGCGACGTCGAAGTCGATCTGGATCAGTTCACCGCATTTCAACGTCGCGTGCTCGCAATTTGCCGCGAGATCCCCTTTGGCCAAACCATCAGCTACGCGCAGCTGGCCGCGCGCGCCGGCTCGCCCGCCGCGGCGCGCGCCGTCGGCCAGGTGATGCGCCGCAACCCCGTCCCGCTCATCATTCCTTGCCACCGCGTGACCGGTAGCGCCGGCCTCGGCGGCTATTCCGGAGCCGCGGGGTTGGAAACCAAGCAACGACTCCTGGCGCTGGAAACCGGGGCCCTGGCCAAGCGGCGATTGCGCCGCGATCAGCGAACCGCCAACGTGGCCAAATAGGCCAACAAATCGGCCACGCTGGCGTCGTCAATCGTGTCGAGTAAGCCGGCAGGCATCAGCGATTGGGCGCTCGGCACCTGGTACTCGATCTCGCTGGCCGCCAGCCGAACCACCTCGGTGGTCGAGGTCTGCACCAGCGTCGCCTCGGGCGATTCATAGACCACCACCCCGTGGTAGGCGCGGCCATCGCGCGAGACGAATGTGGTGGCGCGGTAGGTGGGAGATACCTCGCGGTGCGGTTCGACAATCGACACCAACAAGTCAGAGAGAGTCAATCGCTGGGCAATGCCGAGCAGCTCAGGGCCCAGGCGATCGCGTCCCTCGTGGCAGCGATGGCACAACTGGCGTTCAAACACCACGCGCCCCCGTGCCGCGTCGCCGCCGTTCCAATCGCGATTCACCCACCGCGCCGCCAGGGCCTCTTCGGCAGCGCGCGCCTGGGAAATGATGTCCGGAAACAACCTGGCCGCGGCCTGCCTCCGCTCGGCCAAGGTTTCACGCCAGACGGTGACCGGTTCCGTCTCGCCCAGGGCCGCCCTGGCCGTTTGCGTCCAACCCGCCAACAGCCGGTCGAGCGCTGCAACTGCCGGGCCGACTTTCTCTTGTGCGCGCCGCGCGGCCAGTTGCGATTCGGCAGTCGCCTGGGCCAGGGGGCACGACCAGGCTCGGCGCTCGCCGGCGCGGAGTGCTGCCTGCAGTTCTTCGCCGCGGGGCGACACGGCTAAGGTAGTCAACGCCTCTGCCGCCACGCGCACCAACGTGTCGTCGAGCGAGCCCAACGCTGCCACGAATAGCCCCCGATCTTCGTTTTCCGGGTGCGCGGCAAGCAACCGCATGGCGGCCGCTTCGAGCGTCGGCACCGCCGCCGCCTGGCGCGCCGCGACCAACCGCTGGCCTGGAGAAATCGCCGCCAGACTGGCAACGAATTCTGGGGTCCAACAGTCGGGCTGGGTCGCGGCGGAAACGCGGTTCCACAGGGCCACACTCACTGCTTCGCGCTCTGCGCCTGAAAGACGCTCGGCAAACAGCGACTGCTCGGGCAACGAGAACAATGCTTCCTGGACCAGCGCCGCGGGCAACGCGGGATCGCGCCGGACAAGTTCGCTGAAGGCGTCACCCACCCATTGGGGCCAACTACGGCTGGGAAAGGCGCCGGCCTCGCGCAATTTGTGGTGCAAGCACGCTAACGCCCGCGCCGTGGCCTGAGTGATCGACGCCGATCGCTCGCCCGATAGCCGGGCCAGCACCAACAGGTAATGCACGTCGTCGGCCACGCTCGACGTGTTGTTCCACAAACCATCGAAGGCGGCCCAGGGCAACGGCGGTTCCACTTCGAGGCAAGCCAGCAGCCGAGACAACTCCAAATCTGTCTCGCGGTTCCCCGTGGGAAAGCCGCTGCTGGCTGCGCTGGCCAACTGCGCGCGCCGTTCGATGTCGATCGCCCCCACGTCGCGCGCCTGATAGCCAACCCACGCCCCCTCCGGCCCCGAACGCGAAACCAGGTCGCCGAGAACAAGTTGTGCCAACCGCGCGGCCAACAGTCGCTGCTTGGCGGTTTGTTTTGCGCCCAGATAGGGCAACACACCCTGGGCCGCTTCAACCCGTTGGGCCAAGTTGCCTGGTTGCTGGCACAAGCGACATTGCCAGTATTCTATCGCTATGTCCGAGCCGTCCTTGGTGGGGTGCGCTTGCGGTATCGACACGCCCGACTGGGCCAGGTATCCCCACAACGTCTGTGTTGCCGCCGAAACGGAGCGATCGTCTCCGCCCTTGAGAATCAACGCGCCGTGCGAGTCACTACCTGGAAAACGACCCTGCTGCCAAACTGCCTCGTACCGGGCGCGCATTACCATGGATGAGTTGAGCGCGTCGGCATGCTTCCAAAACGCCCGTTCTAACTCCGACGAGGAAAACTCCACCGCCCCCTGACCCCAAGCCCAAACCCACCGGGCCAGCAGTTCCTCTGGCGTCGCCACGAGGTTCAACAAGCTGTCGTCTGCCGCCAGCTTGTGCCCTAGTTCAACCGCTACCTCGATGGAGCGGAACCGATGTTCGAAGGCCAAGTCAGCGCGCTTTGCGGCTTGGGACCAGACCGCCGAGGGTTGTTGCTCGGCCAAAGCACGCCATTCGGTCCGCGACCAGGCGCTGGTCGGTTGGTACGCCGCCAGCACCCGCTCGACCGGCGAGGGCCATTCGGCATCCACGGCCAGGGTGGCGACCGTGTGCTCTGGTGGCTCGTAAGTGACCCGGAAAACCGCGCCGGCAATTCCACGACCGCCGACCGCCACGAATAGTTCGCCCTGCTTGCCCACCGCCAGATCCACCGGCGCGAAACCGTCGCCCGAATCCGCGGTGAGAAACACCTCGGGCAGGGCCAAGTAGCTGGCACCGCGCGGGCGCAGCGGCAAGTAGTAGACGCGCCCCAGGGTCCAACAGGCGCTGAATAATCCGCCGCGATAGTGCGCTGGAAACTGCTGGTGGCGGTAGCACTCGAGCCCCGTCGGCGAGCCTCGTCCCAGCTCGCACACCCGCGCCACGTTGTCGCAAAAGCGTTCCGGTCGGCTCCAGCTATTCTGCCAACCATCTTCGACCCAGCCGTGATGTTGTCCCCAGCCCACATCGAACACGCGCGTTGGTTCGTACCAGGGCAGGTGCTCGGCGCGCTCGCCGTCGGCGTCATCGGTGAACAGGGCGCCGCCCGCATGAAACGCCAGGTCGTAGGGATTTCGAAATCCGTGCGCCACGACATGCGGTGCTTTTCCATCGGTCGTCATGCGCAACACGACACCGCACTCTGGCCGAGCGATACGCGACCGGGAATTGTCGTAGATCAAGCGCGCCGCGCCGGCATCGTTCCCGCAAACGAGATACAACCAGCCATCGGGACCTTGCACCATGGCATGCGCGCCGTGTTCCGGGTTGGCCAGGGCCAGCCATGGTTCGGGTGGGCCGTCGGCCACGCCGTCGGCGTCGCGGTCGCGCAGCACGGCCAAGTGGCCGTCACCAGTGAATACCAGGTCGTGCCCCAGGTAACACAGACCCTGGGCACCGCTGGCTGGCAAATCGGAAACGAGCACCGCGCGATCTGCACGCCCGTCGGCATCGTCGTCGCACAGCCGCTTGATGTACCCCGGCCCCGAGACGACCACCGAGCCCTGCGAGTCGAGTGTCATGGCGAAGATGTCGTGCGCCAGACGATCGTCCGCGAACTTGGAGACGGTAAACCCGGCCGGCGCATGCACCGCGGCACCGGCCGGCGTGCTTGTCGCGGCAGCCAGCGCGCAACCGGTCTGCAGCAACAGCCAGGCAACCACTGAGCGATCGTGCCGCACTGGCAGTTGCGCGGACTTCGAATAGCGGACATGGTCTGGGGTCATGGCGTCCATGCTAGCCCCCCGGGGCGCGCGATTTCAATGCGCGACTGGCGGAGGGGAAAACCACCCGCTTGACGGCGCCGCCCGCTGGCCCCGAGAATCCGCACTGCTCCGGCGTGAACTTGATCGGGAGCATTCCACCCATTGGTTCGCCATGTTGCCGGAACGTCTTCGCGGTAACTTGGCCGGTTCGGAGCTCCCTGGTGACACGTCGCGCGGTGAACAAGCAGCTTTTGGCCGGACAAGCGGCGCGCGTGGCCGAAGTGCTGGCGGTGGAATATGCCGACGCCGAGTGCGCGCTGGTGTTCCACACGCCACTCGAATTGCTCGTGGCTACGATCTTGTCCGCACAGTGCACCGACCAGCGGGTCAACCTGGTGACGCCGGCCCTGTTTCAACGTTTTCCCACGGTGGCCGCGTTGGCCCAGGCAGACCGCGCCGACCTGGAACAAGCGATTCAAAGCACCGGTTTTTTTCGCAACAAGGCCAAGCACATTCAGGGCTGTTGCCAGCGCCTGGTGGACCAATTTGGTGGCCAGGTACCCCTGCGGCTCGACGATTTAATTACCCTACCGGGCGTGGGCCGAAAAACAGCCAATGTGGTGCTCGGCACGGCGTTTGGAATCGCCTCGGGGGTGGTGGTCGACACGCATGTCGGAAGAATCGCCCTGCGGTTAGGCCTGACCAAGGCCAGCGACCCGATCCGTGCCGAACGCGATTTAATGGCGATTCTACCGCCCGAGCAGTGGGTCAGTTTCAGCCATCGGCTGATTTGGCATGGCCGCCGCGTCTGCTTGGCTCGCAAGCCGCGTTGCGAACAATGCCAGTTGGCCTCGGTGTGCGCGCGGGTAGGTGTCGCCCCGCGCTCGGGAGCGAGGAAAACCGGCGTGTCTGGCGCCAAAACAGCACGCAAGCGGTAAGCTCTAGCAGGCGCCCAATGTGCGGCGACAACTTCGATTTTTGTCACGCCTTGTTCGAGGGTGGACCATGATTCTTTCGGGAAACGCCATTCGCGAGCGGTTGCATGGCGATATTGTTATCGATCCCTTCGACGAGCGCCATCTCAACCCGAATAGCTACAACCTGTCGCTACACAACGAGCTGATTGTGTACGAAGAGGTGGTACTCGACATGGCCAAACCGAACCGCGTGCGGCGGATGACCATTCCACCCGAAGGATTGGTGTTGGGCCCCAGCCAACTGTATTTGGGGCGCACGGCCGAACGTACGGAGACCCACAACCTGGTGCCGATGATCGAAGGTCGATCTTCCGTGGGCCGCCTGGGACTATTCGTGCATGTGACCGCCGGATTCGGCGATGTAGGGTTTTGCGGTTACTGGACCCTGGAAATGTTCGCCGTGCAGCCGGTGCGTATCTATCCTGGCGTGGCCATTTGCCAGATTTTCTACCACCAGATTCACGGCGATTTCACCGCCTATGCCAGCAAGTATCAACACAATCGA
The DNA here is from genome assembly GCA_964434905.1 of uncultured Pirellulales bacterium. Taxonomy (GTDB): domain Bacteria; phylum Planctomycetota; class Planctomycetia; order Pirellulales; family CAYNRE01; genus CAYSXM01. Next base: position 6,444 of record CAYSXM010000168.1, read on the forward strand.
GACATCCAACCCAGCTTGCTGTTCAAGGAAATCAATCCCGACACCGAGCGCGACCGGCAGCGCAAACTAGATTTCGGCATGGAATGGTCGCGCTAGCAGCCCGCTGAAGCATTTGACGGACCCGGTCATCGCATACATGCGTTGGTAAAATACCGACGTAAGTCGTTGTTTTGCGAGCCGCCCGGAGCGGTGCTCTGCACTGGGCGAGATTGAACGGGCCCGCTAGGCCTGCTGGCGACCACCTTGGCCGTGGCCCGGGCCCGCTGGCAGGCCGGGAAACCCGTGGTTTTTTCCGTTGCGGGCCCCGTTGCATTGAGCCGCGCGATGTGCCTAATGTGGAATGGCGTGGCCGGTGTCGATCGCTAGCAGTTCGGGCGGCCACGAGGTCGCCGCAACCGGCACTCGTCTGGCGGGCGGTCCTGTTCTGGCCTGCATCAAGGTTCTGGCAACAAGAGGCGATGCGATGCGCTGGTTTGGCTTTTCGGTCGTGGCCTGGTGTGGCGCGCTGGCCTGGTTGGCAGTGGTGCCGGTCGAAATCGTGCAGGCCAAGGTGTTGCACGTGCAATATCATGGCTATGGTCAGGTGATCGGCCCACGGCCGGTCGGCACCGGCTCGGGCGTGATTATCTTCGTTTGCCCCGAGAACGGCTGTAACTACGTCAGTAACGATTACTACCCTACTGGCCGGTCGTACGCTGGAGCTGGTGGGTTTAGCATTTCGAGCAATCAGTATGGGCAAATCGGGACCGGCCCACGCGTCTTCGAGTTTCGCCAGCCGACCCTGGGCGCCGCCGCGCCGTCGTTGACGCGAGAACAGATCCAACAAGAAATTCTGCACCTGCAGCAAGAACTTCAGCATCTAGAATCCGGTCTGCAAGCGGCTCCGAGCGCCGCGCCGAGCGACGCTGCCGGCAGCCTGCCCCCGGCCGTACCCCAACCCGCGCCAGAACAGCAGCCGACGCCGGCTTTGCCGATTCAGCCATAGCCGTTGCCAGGCTCGCCTGGCCAGCCCGTAGAATTTTTCAATAAACTGCTAGTCGCCGTGGCGCCGGTACCAGCCCGCCAATCGTTCGGGCGACACGCCCCAGCGGTGCGCGGCCAGAATGCCCCAGTTCCTGACGGTTTGACGCAGCGGTCCGTGGCGCTGCCAGCGGCGTGGGCTGACAACGAGCGGCCCGTCCAGCAACACCGGCCAGGCGATCTGCCGCGCGGCGTGCATAAATAGCACATCTTCCAAGAGCGGCACGTCGGAGAATCCGCCCAAGCGATGGAAAAACTCGCGGCGAGCGAAAATTGCCTGGTCGCCGTAGGGCAGTCCGCGGCGGCTAGCGCGCCAGGCGTTTCCCCTTTCGAGCCAACGGTAAACCGCGCCCGGGGCGGCAATCCGTTGGCGAAAAGCACCCACCTGGATTCGCT
>CAYSXM010000169.1:0-7775 GCA_964434905.1 uncultured Pirellulales bacterium
CCAGGTGGCATAGGTGCTGAAGCGAAATCCGCGGTTATAGTCGAATTTTTCCACTGCGCGGAACAGCGTGAGATTGCCATCGCTCAACATTTCGCCCAGATCGTGCGTCGGGTCGACGTAGTGTTTGGCCACGGAAATCACGAGTCGTAGGTTGGCCTCGAGAATGAGGTTTCGCAGGTCGTCGGCCTGCCGGAGGAGTTTCTCAATCGTCTGCAATCGCGCGATTCTGGGCCGTTCAGGATCGAGTTCGGCCAATTGGGTACGGGCCAAATACTTCAAGTAGTTGAACTGCCGGAACAGGTGTCGCTCTTGGGCTGGCGTAAGCAAAGGCCGACCGTACAGGCTGGCGATATAAGCGCCGGTACCGGTCACCGGTTGCAGTGGCTTGGGGGCAGCAGCGCCTGCCGGGCACTTTGCTGTAGGGGCCGGCGCCAGAATGTCTGCCGCAGCCTTGGGAGAGAGAAACTCAGGGCTCGGCATGTACTCCACCGGCGAAGCCAGGAGTTGTTGTGCACGTGCTAGCCGCTCGCCAGAGCGTGCCCGGCCCAACCTTTGCGCCTGCGCGCGGCCCCGCTTGGCGTCTGCCTGGTCCGAATGCAGGGCCCTACGAACAGTCGCTCGGCCACGAACGAGGGTTGACATCTTGATCTCGCCAGGTGGCGACCAGGCCAGTTCAACGCCAGTCGGAATTGGCTAGCGATGAGGACCGGTCAGTTAAAAACGTTCAAAACATTCATTTGGAATCGTATCGATAAGTTGATCTCGGTCAATAAAAAAATCGTTCCGAGTGGAAATGTTGGACAATTTCAGCATAACATTGAATTGAACCCGCTGGAGGTCTGCACGGAGACGAAAGCCGGCTGCTTCTAAGAACGACAAAGAAACGTTCAAATCTTTTCAGCGAGATCTCTGGTGCGAACAGCAATATCCCCCAAACAGGTGGCATCTGCGATTGGCGTCAGCGAGTCCTCGGTGAAGCGCTGGTGCGATCAGGGCGTGCTGGAAACGGTCCGCACCGCAGGGGGGCATCGTCGGGTGTTGGTCCCCGAGGTGGTCCGATATCTGCGCGCGACGGGCCAACCTTTGGTGCAGCCCGAGATCCTGGGGCTGCCTGCCCGGGTGGGCCAGTCGGAGCTCGTGTTGGCTCGAGCCTTGGAGCTATTTACCGAGGCGCTGGCTCGGGGCGATTTCGAGGCGTGTCGACAACTGGTGTTGGGGTTGTACCTTGCTGGCCACGCGGCAGCCGAGCTAGGCGACGCGCTCTATGCACCGGCATATCGCACCATTGGCGAACGCTGGGAACATGGACTGGCCGAGGTTTACGAAGAGCGTCGTGCCGTGGAAATCGGCCTGCGCGTGTTGGATGAGTTGCTGGGGCTGCAGCCTACTCCCTCCAACGACGCGCCTCGAGCCCAGGGGGGCACGCCCGAGGGCGACTGGTATGGCTTGGCGAATCGGTTGGTCGAGCTGTCGCTTCGCGAGCAAGGGTGGTGTGTGTCGTCGCTTGGTTCGAGTTTACCGCTGACTTCGTTGGTCGCGGCGGTGCGCGCGAATCGCCCTAGCTTGTTGTGGCTCTGTGTGTCGCACCTGCTCGACGAACAGGCGTTTGTCGAGCAGTATGCGTTGCTGTACGCCGTGGCGGTCGAATGTGGGGCGGCCATTGTTCTCGGTGGCCGTGGACTGACGCCTGCGGTGAAAGGCGCGTGTCGGTTTACCGCCTGCTGCGACAGCCTGAGCCACCTGGTGGGTTTTTGTGCTACCTGGCCACGACCAGTGTTGGCGAAGAGTTGACCAACCGTGCCTATCGGTGGTTCGATTATTGGCGGTGCGTTTCGGCTATGCACAGCGCGGAGGCCGGGACACGCCACCGGGGCGCGACAAGCGCCGGCCACAGCGCGGCACCCAGGGCGGGTCCGTGAGTTCACACGAGTCCCCAGCGTTTGCGGAGATACCATTCCGTGGTCAGCACGGCGCAGAACACACCGAAAAATGGCCACGTATCCCAGAGTGTGTGCCGCACTTCCGACTGCACCTGCATGGCTGGTGGATGGCGACGAAACTCGTCGAGAAGTTCCGCCAGTTGTTCTGGTGGCGTCACGCGGCCGCCCGTGGCTTTTGCCAAACTGGCCAACAGGTCGTGGTCGGCAGCAGGGTTACCTAGCTCGAGGTCGGTTTCATGCACCAGGAATCGCGTTCGCGCGGTGCCCATGGTTTGGCCACCGGCGGTGCCCGTTACAGTTAGAGCATAGTCGCCGGGGGCCAGCGTTTCGCTCCATGCGCCGCTGAAGGATCCGGATTGCCGTTGCCAGGCGAGTGGTTTTCGCGTGCCATCGGGCAAGGTGATTTCGCCGCTAACTTCGGACTGTGCGAGCGGCACGCCCTCTGGCGATCGGACACCCGATCGGAATTCGACACGGCGGCCCGGGGCGTAACGTCGTGGATCGAGTTCGATCCACACCTCGCCTTCGGTGGCCGCTTCGCGATGTGCCAGCCAGAGCACGGTCTGGCGCCAAAATCGCTGGTGCTCCGCGGCATGCCCGGCGAGCACCCAGCGCCAGGTGGAATCGCCGGCAAACGCCAGCACGCGCCCGGCACCGACGTCTTGGGCCACCAACAGCGGCTCGCCACCGGTGCCTTGGGCCAGCAGATTGGCGCGGGGCTTCAGTCCGCGAAAGCGATTGGCGCCTGACAACGGGGGAAGGCTATTCCAGACCGCGGCATTTTGATCGGGCGAGGCCAACAGCATGACAAAATGACGAAGCCCTAGGGTCGTGGGATGCAAGGCCAAGTCGGTAGTGAGATGCAGATCGGGTGAGATGGGGTCGCCAAATGGCTGCCGTTCGAAGGGGCCCATCTCTACTGGCAGCAGCTCCGCCAGGGCGGTCTGTTGATATCCACCGGGTCCGAAACTGTGGAACCCACCCAACATGACCAATCCGGCCCCTTGCTGCACACACTGGGCCAGGCTGGCGAGTTCCTCCTGTGAAAATGCGCTGGCGTCGACATCGCCCCAAAGAAACACGTCGTAACGTCCGGGCGTCAGCGAACTGGCCAAGTCGTTTGGACGAGCGTCGGCTTGCTGGGCATCGAGATAGTCGTAGTACACCTGGATATTGGGCGAACCATCGAGCGCGGCGCGCAGGAAGCGTTTTTCCACGCGCTGCAGGTCACCCTCGACATACAGCACGTTGATGCCTCCGCCGCGAACGGTGACGAAGGTACTCAGCTCGTTGTTGGTGGTTACCAACTCGCCCGGCTGTGGAGGAATGCGGACGGTGAGTTTGAACTCGCCAGGGGTTGGGGGCACGTAGCCCCGCTCGACGATCAAGCGCTGGCTGTTGTGGTCCGCGGTGATCGCACCACCGGCCACGAGCGTCATATTTCCGGGCGAGGTTTCGAACCACAATTCCAGCGGCACCGGTTGATTCAAATAGCCGTCGACGCGCACGGTGGCGGTGGCGGTCAATTCGTTTTTGACGAACACGACTTGGCTGGAAAGTTCCAGGTCGTCGACGGACCAGTCGCGCGTTTCTCCCACCGCGCGCGGTTGCCCTAGCACGATGGGAAACAACGGCGTGCCGTTTTCGGCCATCCGATCCGCGGCGATCTGAGGCGGGGTGTCGCGCGCAGGCACAGCGCGTTGTGCGCCGTCGGTCAACACAATCACGCCCGCCACGCGGCGCCCGGCCTCGCGGCGTAGCACTTCGTCGAGCGTGGCCCCCAGCGCCGTTTGCGAACCGAGCGGCTGGTCAGGCAGTTCGAGATGTCCCTGGTCGCAGGCGATATCTCGGGTTTCAACATCGAAGGCCAGGGTGCGTACATCGAACACCTGGGCCAATTGGGCCAGTGTATCGGTCGACGCTTGGAGAGCGTCTTGCATTTCTTGCCAGCGGCTGCGCTGGCCCGCGCCATCGACTACTTGCATGCTGCGCGACGTATCGACCAGGAGCACCAGGCTGGCCGATTGCCGTTTTTGCAGACTGAACACGGCCGCCGGTCGGACGAGTGCGAAACCGGTGCAAAGCACCGCCAGCGCGCGCAGGGCGGTCAGTGCGCGGCGCTGTCGGCGAGTGGTTTTCGAGCGCGCCGGGCCGTAGCGCAGCAGCGCGACGAGGACCAGTACCAGGGCCAAGGTGCCAGCCCAACCTCCGATCGGTTGCCATTGAAACTCGATCATGCTGCGGCCCGTGCAGATTCGGAAGCTGGGGGCGCCAGTGAGGACGAGTCGTCGCGGTAGAAGCGGTTGGCCACCCATTGTTCGGCGGCTAGCAATCCCACGATCGCGACCATCAGCCAGGGGAACAGCTCGCGCCCCACGCGACCCAGGCTGACATCGCGATCGAGTTCCTCGCGGTTGTGTGCGATGCGATACGGCAGGTCGTCGAACAGGCTGGCCAGGTCGGTCTCGGGCAGGCGCTCGAGCCGGGTAGCCTCGGCGGGTAGATTCACGCTGAAACCCGCGTCGAGCCGCGTTTCGCCCCCCCCGGCACGGACCCGATAGTTACCGATTTTTTCGCCGGGTGAAATCATCAGTCGTGGTTGACCGGGCTCGGCTGCGCGGCGCTGTGATTGTCCATCGGGATCGATTACCAGGTATTGGTTCCAGTCGGCATCGCGCGCCTTCGACAACATTACCTGCTGGCCTGGCGTTACATTCAGTACGGCGTCGGAGGTTCCGATCAGGTATTGGGTTAGTTCATTGATGAGCATCACAAACGGCCAGGCATCGAGTCCGGTGGGCAATTGGTTCCAGGCAGATTCGCCCGGTTGGTGCGCGACGGAAGTTGTCATGGTGACCACGCGGCCGGTGCCCAGTCGACTTTCCACGAGCGCGGGCTCACCGTCGGAAAAACTGGCCAGTATCACGCCGCGTTCTGCGACGGAACCTAGCTGCCAATAGCGGTGTACGGCAAAGGCGTCCCAGGGGACGCCGTCGACCAGTTGTTCGAATTTGTGCCACAACGGATGGGGACCCGTTCGCGGCGCTAGGAATACATCGTCGTCTGGTCGACGTGCTTGTTGCAGTAAGGGCGCGGGAAGCAGTTCTTGCGGTGCCGCCTCGTTGAAGGCGGCCACCGGAATGGCTGCGGCACCCAGGAAGATGCCCAGGCCACTGCCGCGCGTGGCATAGGCGGCCAATTGCGACCAGGTTTCGGCGGCCAGCGGCGAAGGGTCGACCAACAACACGGTAGCGTAGTTAGTCAGTGTGGTGTCGCCCAGACGCTCGGCGTCGACTACGTCGCAGGTATAGCGTGCGCGGCCTGCCTTGCGAATCGAGTCGGGCGCCAGCGCCTCGACCACCCATCGAGCGTGCCGCGAGGCCGGGGCGGGCGCGGCCACCAGCACCTTCCACAGGGGACTGACGCTTACCGTGAAATAGCGGCGATCGTTCCAAACCAGGCAGTCTTCACCCACCAGGCGAATCTCGCCTTGTCGCTGGCCGACATCGGGCGCCACGGGCGGAAACTCGACCAGCACGCTCGCGTTGGCCGTGAACTCGACCGTTTGCTGGTGCCGTTTTTCCAGAGCGCCGGCCGCATTTTCCAGCCACAGCTCGACGGTGCGCGATGTAGGTTCGCCTTGGCTGCTTAGCTCCGCGCCGATGACGAGCGAGCCCGATTGCGGCAATGCTTGGGCCGACAGTTGCACATCGCCCCAGGCCACGTCGCGCGGGGCGGCGACCCCGACATCGATCAGGTACAGACCTTGGTCGTTTAGTTCCTTGAGGGCCGCCCGACAGGCATCGGCCGCGGCCAGTGGCCAGCCAGCGCGGGTGAAATCGCTGAACACATAGATTTCCTTGCGCCCCAGAGGGCTTTCCGCGAGCAGCCGCGCGGCTTTGGTCAGCACCTCGGTCATCGGGGCAGCATGGGGGCTGATGCGCAGGCGAGTCAGTCGTTGGCTGGCCGCGCTCAGATCGACTTGAAACGCCGCGCCGGTCGAGGCCGAATCGAGCACCGCGACTTGGCTGGCAGCCGGCAACGTGGTGAGCAAGCGCGTGGCCAGTTCTTGTGCTTGTTCCAATCGCGTGTGGTTTTCGTGTCGGCATTCCATGCGCACCGAAACATCGAACACCAAGGCCGCCGCGACGGGCGCTTCCTGGTCGGCGCCTAGCCCCGGCGCTTGCATGCTGGGGCGGGCCAAAGCCAGCGCCAACAGCGACAATGCCAGCATGCGTAGCGCCAGCAGAAGCCAGTGGCGCAGTCGCAGCCGCCGGGTATTGGCCTGTCGCCGCGCGGCCAGCAGGCGCAGGGCAGGAAACACGAAGTGCCGGGGGCGCTGCCTGAGGATCAGATGCAGCACCAGGGGAATCGCCGCGGCAGCCAGTCCGCCTAGCAGGGTCGGGTTCACGAAATCCACAAACGGTTCCTCCCCCGCCGGCACCCCCGGGCGGGGCGCAGGCGGCAGTCGCGGCGACTAGCCGCGCGCTCGGCGACTGAGCAGGTATTCGGTAAGCGCCTTGTCGAACGGCAAGCTGGTGTCGAGCGGCACGTAGTCCATGCCGCTGTGGCGGCACTCTCGGCGATAGGTATCGCGAAAACGCGCAACTTCCTCGAGGTAGTCGCGCCGCATGTGGTCGGCATCGACCACTAGTCGTTCAGCGCTTTCGGGCTCTTCGAACTCGACGATGCCATCGAAAGGGAATTTGGCTTCGGCCTCGTCGAGCACGTGAAACAAGATCACATCGTGTCCGCCATGGCGCAAGCGGCGCAGCGCCTGGACGACCGGCGCTTCGTCGGTCAACAAGTCGCTGAACAACATGACCAGGCTTCGATGGCGGAGCATGGCGGCCAACTGGACCAGGCAGGGCGCCAGGCCGGTTTCGCCGCCAGGTTCCAATTTGGCCAATAGCGACAAGATATTTCCCAACTGGGCTCGCTTCGAGCGCGGAGGCAGACAGCGACGAATGCGCGCGTCGAACGTTACCAGGCCCACCGGGTCTTGCTGTTGCACCATCAGATAGGCCAACGCCGCGGCCAGGCAGATGCAGTATTCGAACTTGGTCAATTGCTGACGAAACGTGTAGGCCATCGACCGGCTGAGATCCATCACCAGATAGCCGGTAATGTTGGTCTCGGCCTCGAATTTCTTGATGTAGTACTTGTCGGTCTTGGCGTAAACAAGCCAGTCGATATCTTGCGGATCGTCGCCGGGCGTGTACTTGCGGTGTTCGCTGAACTCGACAGAGAACCCATGAAAGGGGCTGGCGTGCAACCCCTGTAGGAAGCCCTTGACGATGAACTCGGCACGCAGATCGAGCCGGCCAATCTGGCGGATCACTTCGGGTTTGAGGTACTGTTCAGCCGTCTTCATGTGCAGTGAGTGTGCCTAGTTGGGCCAGGTCGGGTGGCCGCCGGATTTCCGACCGGCACTTTCCCCGGGTGTTGCCCCGGCCCGCCAAGCTGGCGTTGACCCGTGCGGCCGACGGCGCGGGTTAGGACGACTTGTCGAATTTCGGAATTTCAGGGGGAAGAATCTCCTTGAGCAGTCGCACGACGATGTCATCGGTGGAAAGCCCCTCGGCTTGGGCCTGAAAATTCGCGCTGACCCGGTGGCGCAAGACCGGCACTGCCACGCGTTGCACGTCTTCGATCGCAACGGAAAAGCGGCCATCCATAGCGGCCAGGGCCTTGCCGCCGTGAATCAGGAATTGCCCCGCGCGCGGCCCGGCGCCCCAATCGACCAACTCGCGAACGAACTCGGGAGCCGAATCGTCCTTCGGTCGCGTCGCCCTTACCAGCCGGGCGACATACTTGACGACATACTCGCTGACC
>CAYSXM010000170.1:0-7704 GCA_964434905.1 uncultured Pirellulales bacterium
GTGGATGTCTGGTGGCCCCAGTCAGTTTGAAACCTTCAGCCCCCAGCCTGGGCATGCCAATGGTGGAGAGACCAAGGCGATTAGCACCAGCGTTTCCGGCATCGAGGTGGCCGAGAATTTCCCGCAGGTGGCTCAACAGATGCAACACCTGGCCATCCTGCGCTCGCTGACCAGCAAGGAAGGCAATCACCAGCGCGCCAGTTTCTTCTTGCATACCGGCTATTTGCCCACCGCCAGCGTGAAGCATCCCACGCTCGGTTCGCTGGTGGCCCAGCAATTGGCCGATGCCGCCTGCGAACTGCCCGCCTTTGTGCGGATTGGCAATCGAGGGCGTACCGATGGCGGCGCCGGACTGTTGGGCGTCGAGTACGATCCCTTCGCGCTCGAAGTGGCCGACGAGCCCCCGCCCAACACCCAACCCACCACCTCGGTTCCGCGCTATCGCCGTCGGCTGGAACTGCTCTCGCGCATCGACGCCGGCTACGGTGCCCACGGAGGTTTGGCCCAGGCCGCCGATCACCAAAAGCTATACGAGAAAACCTCGCGCATGATTCTCAGTTCCGAGATGAAAGCCTTCGACCTCGAACAAGAACCCGCGTCGATGCGCGATGCCTATGGTCGCACCAAGCTCGGTTCCGCATGCCTGTTGGCGCGACGATTGGTCGAGCACGGCGTGACCTGTGTCGAGGTCGTGGCCGGCGGGTGGGACACGCACCAAGACAACTTCGCCAAGGTGCGCGAACTGGCCGGAGAAATCGACACTCCGTTCGCCACGCTCGTGGCCGACCTCGAAGAGCGCGGTCGGCTACAAGATACGCTGGTGGTGTGGATGGGTGAATTCGGCCGCACCCCCAAGATCAACGGGCGCGGCGGGCGGGACCATTATCCCAAGGCTTTCAACGCCGTACTGGCCGGCGGAGGGGTGCGCGGCGGCCAGGTGATCGGCCGCACCGATGTCGGAGGGACCGATGTCGCCGATCGCCCCATCGCCGTCAACGACCTGTTCCAAACCTTTAGCCGCAGCCTAGGGCTTGACCCCAATCAGGAAAACATGAGCGGTATCGGGCGACCCATCAAGGTGGTCGACGGTGGTACCGCCGTTAACGAACTGTTTTCGTGACCCAACGGTGACTTCCGGATCGCTTTTCCTCGACGTCGCGGAACGCGCGCGTCCGCCCAGGCGCTCCGGGGCGATTGTGCCGCTCGACCACCGCGGTTAGAACAGGGGGGCTCTCGTTGCCCCCCGGCCTGGCTGCGGAAATCGCTCGATGTCGCTTGAATTGCCGCCGGTTGAACGGTTCGTTTCTTCGACAGGCGTGCGCATTTACCGCCTGCCTTGCGAGGTATTTCGCAACTTCGTGGCCTTTGCGTACCTGCTGCTCGAAGCCGGCCCCCCCACGCTGGTCGACACCGGCAGCGGCTACGATCAATCCAACGATCATCTGGCCGCCGGCATCGAGGAGGTGCGCAGCCGCTTTGGCGAACCCATCGGCCTGACGGACATCCGCCGCGTCATTCTCACACACGGCCACATCGACCACTTTGGCGGGTTGCCATTTGTGTTGGAGCACGCCCGCGCCGAGGTGTGTATTCACCGGCTAGATCGCCGTGTGCTGACGGCCTTTGAAGAACGAGTGATCGTGGCCACGAAGGCGCTGCGTGTTTACTTGCAGCGGGCCGGGGTCGAGGCGGAAGTTCAGCCCGCCCTGATGCAGATGTATGGCTTTTCCAAGAAGCACGTGCGCTCGGTTGCGGTGAATTTCACCTTGGACCACGGCATGGAGTTCGACGGACTGCGGTTCATTCACACTCCGGGGCATTGCCCGGGCCAGGTCTGCATTGGCGTGGGAGATGTGCTGCTCAGCGCCGACCACATTCTCGAGCGCACCACGCCCCACCAATCTCCCGAAAGCATTATGCCGTATACCGGGCTGGGGCATTACCTGGAATCGCTCGATCGCGTCGGCCAGATGGGTGGCTTCGACCTGGCGCTCGGGGGCCACGAGTTGCCGATTCTCGACGTATATAAACGCATCGATCAGATTCGCGACAGCCACCTGCGCAAACTCGACAGGGTGCTAACGTTACTGCGCGAGGCCAACGTTCCTTCCACGGTCCGCGAAATTCAGCGGAGCATGTATCCCACCGTCGAGGGCTTCAACGTGCTTCTGGCGCTGGAAGAGGTTGGGGCGCACGTCGAGTTTCTTTACCAGCAGGGAGACCTGGCGGTTGTCAATCTGGACGAGGTCGAAGCCGACGATAACCCCGCCCTGCGCTACCAGGTGGCCTAGCAGCCCGGACTATTCATGAACCTCGTCGCCAGCAGTCGGCTCAGGAATTATTCGGGCCAGAAGGGCGCTAGCTCTGGCCCGCGAAAAACACTTGCTCCGCGGTCTCGCGCCATATCGCCTGGCGTTCCGAGTCGCTGAGGAATGTCAGCCCGTCGCGGACCAGCGCTAGGGAATCGGCATAGGTCTGCTCTTGCACCTGGTAAGGGCAATCGGTGCCCCACATGAGTCGCCGCGGTCCAAAGGCCTCGCACAACCGGCGCACCATCGGTACCAAGTCGGCATAGGGCGGTCGCTTAGACCCCAGTGCATAGAAGGCTGATACCTTGACATAGGTCTGGCGATGCCGCGCCAGCCGGCACAACGCATCGACTTCCGCCGCGCGCAACTGACCGTCGACGCCGATTCGAGACATGTGATCAATCACCACGGGCGTGTCGGGAAATCGTTGGCACATCGCGTCGATCGCCGGCAGCGCGTCGGGGTTCACCAGGCAACACATGGCTAGCCCGTGCTCGGCCCCGGCGCGCCACATGGCTTCGGCGCCCGCCGCCGTTAACCACCGTTCGACCGATCGGTTGCGTGGATAGATGCGAAATCCGCGCACGCCCAGCGCTGCCAGCCGCCGCATTTCGGGTACCGGATTGGCCGCTTCGTCATCGACCACCGCCACACCCGAGAACACGCCCGGATAGGCAGCCAGGCAGTCGGTCAGATAGCGATTGTCGAAGCCATAGAAACTCATTTGAATCAGCACCACGCGCGAGACACCCGCCGGCCGCGCGTGGGACAATAGCTCATCAGCCGTAAAACTCGCCGGGCGCATTTCGTCGCGCCGGTAGCCGGCTGCTAGCGGATAGCGCTCGGTGTCCGTGGTCCACACGTGCGAATGGGAGTCGATCGCGCCTGCCGCCAAGTGCTCGGCATCTGGCTCTGCCGATTCACTACGGGCGTCTGGCCAGATGCTCGCCGCGGCGCCCACTGCCGTCGCGGCCAGCAGTCGGCGACGTGACACGGTCTCGAGACGGGCCACTGCCAATTCTTCCACTTCGCTAGCGGGGGTCATGGTGCACTTCCTAACGAAAATCTTTTGGTTCGTGGCTTCGAATAACGGGGCCCAGGCGGGGGTCCCGGGGAACGCTCGCCGAGATGCCGGTTTCGCCCGGAACCGGGTTGCTCAGTGCTTGTTGGCGGGGCGCTCTTGGCGACCGCACGAGTCGAGGAACTGTCCGAGATGCCGGCAGCCGGCTGGCCCGCGGCCCGATGCCTGCCCTGCGCGACAGGCACCGGCCCCGTGCGTCACTGGCCGGGGCGCTGGCCGAGGCGATTGCCCTGCCGTTGACCAGGTGACTTGGGAGACTACTATAAGGGCAATCCTGGGGGCGGTCGTCCCCTGAGGACGGTGGCTGTAGCTCAGTCGGTAGAGCACCAGATTGTGGATCTGGTGGTCGCGGGTTCAAGTCCCGTCAGCCACCCTTTGCGACGCCCGTTGACAGCACCTATCGGCGAGCGTTTTCTCTTGTCCACATCAGCACTTATGTCGCCGCGTTGTGGGTCGATTGGCACTCTTTGACCTGCGTTATCCCAGTACTTTCGGATACCGGCGGGCCGGACAACTACCCCAAGTGGCATCGGCCGAGGGTGTGTTCACGTTTCAGGGCGGCCAACAGAGGCGAATACACCATTAGGGCTAGATTCTGGTCCAACATGTAGACACAAGGGCCGAATGTATTAGCCACTACGCAGTTTGCAAATAGCATCGATGTTCGCGCCTTTCGCCAATGGAACCATTCCCGACGGATCAACAACGACCACCGGTGTGTTCCCCACATACCGATAAAAATTGCCATCCCCGGCCGCGAAGCCAATCGGGTCTCTCTTCACCCATCTTCCGATCCTCGGCTCATAAGGCCTCGCCCGTACGTGCAGCGGCAGCGCCGTGGTCACACGGTCGGTATAGTAGCCCTGCCGGCCGACGTAGCGCCAGTTGGTCGGCACGTTGACGTTGGCCTCGCTGACGATCTGCCCGAACGCATTGTACACGTATTTGTTGATTTCCTGCGTTTCCGTCGCGCCGGTTTCTCGATCCAAGCTGCCGATGCCGTCCCACAGTGCGTAGCGGGGGAACCAGTTTCCGCCCGACAGCCGCCGCCGGCTGACCAGATTGCCATAGACCAACGGTTCGAGTGTGTCGACCTCGACCGTACTGCCGCCGTCGCTGGTTTCCATCAGCACGTTCTGGCCGTCCCAGACCCAGCGGAAGTTGCCACCGCCGCCGGGCCTGCTCAGTCGCATTCGCTGCCCGTCGCCATTGTATTCCATATTGACGGTCGTGCCGGTCTGCTGCCAGCTTGTCAGCCGGTTCTCCGTGTCCCAGGTGAACGTGGTTCGCACGTTGGCCGGTGACTGTTCCAGCGTCTGATTGCCGGCGGCGTCGAACGCGAAGGTTGTCACGCCGCCAGTGTCTTGGGCCGTTTTCAACTGGTTGGCCGTGTCATAGGCGTACGTTGTCAGCACGCCCGAATTGGTCTTGAGGATTCGGTTTCCCAGCGGGTCGTAGGTGTAGGTGGTGTCGTAGGCGGTGGTGCCCGAGCGTTGTTCTCGCACGAGTGCGTTACCCGATGCTCGACATGTTAGCAGCGGCCTGCCCAGCGGCTGGGCACGCTGTCTCACCCGGGCGTATCTGTGTGTCGCGCGAGTCGGCTTTTCTTGAGAATCTTTCCGCATACAGCGCAACAGGTTACGGCCATGGCCGCGTTTCCACGCGAAGGCTTGGAACGCGATTTGCGATCGGCATTTATAACGCAGAGGGATAAGGAGGAACCTGGTTGTTTCTTTTCGCAAGCGCGCTATCGATAGCGTAGGTCCATTTCGTTTGCCGAACGGTCATTCGCGCCCGGAACAAGCATTGGTTCACCGCGCATGACCACCAAATCGTGGGTGTGCGAACGAGGACGCTTCGCCGGTGGGATCGCGCCTTGTTGATTGCTCTCGCGCAGTCGATTGGATCGCTGCTCTCACCTTGGCTCCACCCGCATGATTCGTTCTGCACCCCTGGATGATTCGAGACCGACGGAGTCGATGCCCTCGCTGGGCCCCATTGGCCGGCTGCTACAAGACCAGCAGCAGCCGGCGGCGGCTAGGTTTTCCGACGTCCATGACCGCGGCGATTTTCCGCAGGGCCAGGTCAGCTATCGCGCGTTGATTCCACTCACGCGCCCCGCGCTGGGCGAGCAATACGCCTTCGAGGTGGACCTCGACGCGTGCAGCGGATGCAAGGCGTGCGTGGCCGCGTGTCACAATCTCAATGGACTCGGCGAGCACGAAATGTGGCGCAGCGTGGGCTTGCTGCACGGCGGCACGAGCAAGCTGCCTGTGCTGCAGCACGTCACCACGGCGTGTCACCACTGTGTCGAGCCGGCTTGTCTGGATGGCTGTCCGGTGGGCGCCTATGTCAAAGAGCCCGAGACGGGCATCGTGCGGCACCTCGACGATCAGTGCTTCGGCTGCCAGTACTGCATCTTGAAATGCCCCTACGATGTGCCGAAGTACCTGCCCGAGTTGGGCATTGTGCGCAAGTGCGACATGTGCCACTCGCGGCTGGCGGTGGGCGAGGCGCCGGCGTGCGTCGAGGCGTGCCCCAATGCTGCGATTCGCATCACGCTGGTCGACCGCGCCGAAGTGGCCGAGAACGCCGAAGCCAACCTGTTCGTGCCGGGCGCGGCAGGACCCGACTACACGCTCCCCACGACCCAGTACAAAACGCGCCGCCCGCTGCCCGCCAACCTGTTGCCTGCCGACTACTATTCGGCCCAGCGGCAACACGCCCACGCGCCCTTGGTGGCGATGCTGATCTTGACGCAGATGAGCGTGGGGGCGTTTTTCGTCGATTGGATCGTCGCGCGGCAATGGAATTCGACCGCCGGGCCGTCGCCGATCGTCGAGCGAGCTTCGGTCGCCGCCACGCTCATGCTGGCGCTCATTGGAGCATTGGCCTCGGTGATGCACCTGGGGCGGCCGTGGCTGGCCTATCGAGCGGTGCTCGGCTGGCGCACGTCGTGGCTGAGCCGAGAAGTCATCGCGTTCGCGATCTTCGGAGCGCTGGCATTCGTGGAGGCGACGCTGCTGTGGAACTCGAGCAACGCGCAGGCGACGCCGACGTTGCCGAACCTGACAGCGATCGGCGTGATTGCCAGCGGTCTGTCGGCGATCGGCTGCTCGACGATGGTTTACGCCAGCACCCGACGCGCCTTCTGGAACGCGGGATACACCGGTGCGAAGTTCTTGCTGACGACGATCTTGCTGGGCAGCGCCGCGACGCTGGCAATTCGCTTGGCGGCCGCCGTGGGTTTGAGCACCGCCGGCAAGGCGACACAAATCGCCGACGAAACCCTGTGGCTATGCCGGGCCATGTTGATTGCGGCCGGCGCCAAATTGTTTCTCGAGTCGTTGATCTTCGGCTGGCTGCGAGCCCGCACGCGGTCGCCGCTGCGGCGGACTGCGATGTTGATGTGCGGCGACCTGGCGGGGGTGACGACCTGGAGATTCGTTCTGGGCGCCGCGGGCGGGTTGGTGCTGCCCAGCGTGGTGCTGAGCCGGGCGGGGGACGTTTCCCAGAGCGATTGGACCGTTTCCGTCGCCGCCGGCGCGCTGGTAATGCTGGCGCTCAATCTGGTGGCGGAATCGCTGGAACGCTACTTGTTCTTCGCCGCGGTCGTCGCGCCCAAGATGCCCGGAGGGCCGGCCGCGTGATCCACCTGCCCTCTTGGAGCGAAATCAAGGAACTGGTTCGCGGCGGCTCAGTGTGGCGTCAGGAATCGGGCCCGCTGTCGCGCCAACTGGAGCAATCGCCGGCCGACTTCGGACTCGGCAGCGTGCCGCGCAGCCGCCTGCCGCATGCGACGGCCGACGTGGTCTGTGGCTTTTGCTCTACCGGTTGTTCGCTGACGGTCCACCTGCGCGATGGCGAGCCGGTCAATCTTTCGCCGACCCGACGTTACCCGGTCAACCTGGGCATGGCCTGTCCCAAAGGTTGGGAGAGCCTTACGGTGCTGCGGGCCGACGATCGCGCGACGACGCCGCTGTTGAAGGATCGGGCCGGTCGACGGCGCGCGGTGAGCTGGAGCGAGGCCGCGCGGGAATTCGCCTGCCGCTTTCAAGACATTCAGCGCCGTCATGGAGCAGATTCCGTGGCGTTTCTGGGCACCGGGCAGATCGCCACCGAGGAGCTGGCGCTGTTGGGCGCCGTGGCCAAGTTCGGCATGGGGATGGTGCACGGCGATGGCAATACGCGGCAGTGCATGGCCACTTCGGTCGTGGCGTACAAGCAGGCCTTCGGCTTCGACGCGCCGCCCTATACCTATGACGACTTCGAGCAGTCGGACGTGATCTTCCTAGTCGGCTCGAACCTATGCGT
>CAYSXM010000171.1:0-7692 GCA_964434905.1 uncultured Pirellulales bacterium
GGCGCGGCGAACCATGGCCAAATCTTTCTATGTGCAGGCGACCCGCCGCACGGCCCCCCGTGGCACCCAGCAAGTCGCAAGCTTGGCCGCAGACTGCCAGGTACCGCAGGAACTGGCCCAGCAGTTGGGAACTTTGCGGTACGGTCGAAACGACCTTTCAGGTTACCAGCGGAACAGTAACCGGAATAGCTGCGCCGCCGGCAGAACCGCAATTGTCTAGCGGAACGGTTACGGCGCCATGCTACCGGTTCGGAACTGGTCGGACGGATCACGCGGTTTGTAGCGCTTTGTAATCATCTGTACACCTGCCCTGGGGCGCGGCCGCCAGTGAATCGACACAACATATTAATTAGCAAAGACTTATAAAAATGGGTTCGTGCCGGAAATAGATTGGCACGGCGAATGCTTTTTGTCGGTTCGTGTGTCGAGCATGGTTCTGGTTTTCCAAGGAACGGAAGCTTAGGAGCTCAGTCATGTTGGTGCTGTCGCGCAAGATTCAGCAACAGTTGGTCATCGCCGACAATGTGATCGTGACGGTTCTGGGCGTGAAAGGGCAGGTTGTCCGCCTGGGAATCGAGGCCCCCGCGCAGGTTCGCGTGTTGCGCCGCGAGATCCAAGTGCGCTATCAGGGCGACCTGGCATTGGACACCTCGACGGCCACCGATTCGGACCAGGCAGGTGCGTGCCACGAAGCCTCGGGCACGGCTCCTGCGGCCGACGACCGTCCCAGCCGCGGGGTGGCACGCGAGACGACCCAGGCCGCAGCCGGCAGCCGACTGGCTCTGGGATGTGGTCCGACGGTGTCGAGCGCTCGGCGACGGCCCACCGCGTCGCGATCGGTCAGCGCGCGCCCGGTGGCGCATGGTCGACCTGCCCCGTTGTCGCTGTCGTTGGCTCGGCTGAAAACTCGCGATCTGGCCGCCAGCGTCTAGGCGCGTCGAGGGTGATCTCGCTGAGTTCACCGTGGGGCCGGGTACCTCGACACGAACGCGTGTTCCGTCTGGCGTGTGCCAGCGCGAGAACTCGGGTGGCACACACCCGCTGGCGTTTGCCGCATTACGACGAAGACAAATGAATCACGGAGACACCGAGACTCGGAGAAGAAAGCCATCCGTCAGGTACGATCGTACCTGACCATTCAAGAAGGGGCTCGGGGTCGTCGCAGCGGTCGCTGTTCGCTAAACCCACAACTGCAATCGTCCATCGAGCATGTCGGGCAATGCCCGCGAGACATAGTCGCGGGCTTGCTGGCTATGGTAGCGCGTGCTGACATGTGCTGCGATGATTACCTCGTTGTGGAATTTGTCGCGGCGTTCGCGGATGTCGTCCAAGTGCATGTGGCCAAACTTGTGAATTCTTTCGCGGCGATGCCGCGGCGCGACGAAGGTCATTTCGGTTATCAGCACCTGGGCCTCAAACAGCGCGGGGCAGGCGTCGAGCCCCGCCGGCGCGCTATCGCCCAGATAGCCCACCAGCGGCAAGCGCGACTCTTGGGTTACGTCGACGCCCGACAGCCGCAGGTCGCGAATTTTTTCGCCGGGCAAGCCGTGAAACTCCGGTCGCAACTTGCGGCGCCTTTCCCAGACCACGAACGACAACGAGGGGACGGTGTGTTTCGTGGCGGCGGTCGTCACCACGTGCTCGCGCGACAGCTCGATTTCGTCGCCTGGCACCAGCGGCCGCAGCTCGCACGGCAAGCGCCCTCGGTCCAACCGCGTAAATAGCCGCAACAGCTTGCCTGCGGTCTCCACCGCCTCGGCCGGCAGGTAGATCACCGGCGGCTCCATTTTCATCATTCGCCGCCGCGCGACGTACACCGGCAGTGCCGCCACATGATCTAAGTGGGTGTGGCTGATGAACCAGGTCGCCGTGCCCATGAACGACCAGGGCTGCGCTCCCAGGTCGAACCCCAGCTTGAGCTCGGGCACGCGCCAGTAGCTTTGCACAGCCGCCCGGGAGTAGCCCTCGATGGTGAGTCCCTTGTGGGTCAGGCTTTTGAAGGGCAGGTTGTGAATCATGGGGCGCCGTGGAGCGGGAAAACGCTCAGTCTAGACACCCCCGGCCGGGGCACAACGGGGGGCGGCGTGCCTGGCAGTCCGTTCCTCCGGACGCGACACCGTGGGGCCTGGGGTGGTTCAAGTCGTGCCGGGCGCCGCAGCGCCACCGGTTCCATGCTCGTAGTCGTCGACCGCCGAGGGGTCTAGGGTGCGCGGAGTTTGTGCGTCCGCCAGCAGCCAGATTTCGCCGAACAGTGCGTCCTGTTCTGCCCGCACGTGATAATGCCGCACCAATTCGAGCACTGCCAGAAACACACCGACGCCGGTCGATTTGTGCATTCCGGCGACAAACAAGCTGGAAAACGCCACCTGGGGCTGGACCATGAGCAGCCCGTGAATTCGCCCCATGTGCACGTGGATTGGCGTGTCGTCGTAGACAATGCTGGACGGCTTGGCGGCGAGGTTGGCGCGTAGAATCCGGCTAAAAGCGCTGACCAGGTCCCAGAGTTCGACTTCGGCCAAGGGCTGTTCGGCCAGGTCGCGTTCGCGGGGGGGGGCATCCGACGCCACGCGCGCGAAGTGTTCTTGCCAGGCCCGGCCGCGCTCTTCGAGCATGCTCGAAGCATCTTTGTATTTGCGGTATTCGAGCAATTGCCGCACCAGGTCGTGGCGCGGATCGATCAGCTCGTCTTCCAACTCGCCGCCGCGCGGCAGCACCATCCGCGATTTGATTTCGGTCAGGGTGCTAGCCATTTCCAGAAAATCGCCGACTGCGTTGATGTCGAGCTGCTCCAGCACCTCGATGTGCAGGGCGTATTGCTGTGCGATCAGCGCCACGGGAATGTCGTAAATGTCGACTTCGTGCTTCCGCACCAAATACAGCAACAGGTCGAGTGGCCCCCGAAACATTTCCAGGTCGACGCGAAATTCCATCGCATGGTCTCCGGACGTGGGCCCCCGCGGCACTAGTAATTGAGTTTGCACCCGCCGGCTGACCCCGCTTGGCACCCGGCGGCAGGGGTTGCGGTTGCCCGCCAGGCGATTTCCGGCAGGCCCTGGCGTGAGCCAGATGCCTTTGCAGCGCAATATTCTGGCCCCTTAGGTCCGTGGCGGCCAGGGCAATCGCGACGGCTTCTGCAGGCCGACCGTTGGCCGTGCCGCGGGGCGGGCACAGCTCGCTATTTTCGCCCTGGGGCCTGCACGAAATTCGCGTCGAAGTCCCTTCTAGTGGCACTTGGCCGAGAGGAAACCGGCCCGGAATTTGGCTCGGCGGCGCGGGTGTGAAAAGGCTTTCCAAAAAACCCTTCTTTAGGGTTGTTTGTGCCGCGCCGGTCGGCCAGACTGTGGGGGTTAGGCGACCAGTCGGTGTTCTGCCTGACCGGTCGTTTGACGCTGGAAGTCGGTTCCCGGGGAGCCAGCGTCGTGCTTGCCATTCGGCACAAAAAAAGCGGCGTCGTCCTGCTCGAACTCGAGTGGGAATCGTTGGCGGGCCAAAAGCTCTGGAACGCCAAGCTGCGCGAAGCCAACCTGGCGGGCTGGGTGCTCGAGGATATCGACCTGTCGAATTCGGATCTGCGCGAGACCGAACTCAAGCAGGCCAATTTGCGGCAAGCCCGGCTGAACGCCTGCTGCCTCGACGGCGCGAACCTCGACGCGGCCGACCTGTCGGGCGCCAACCTGACCGATGCGCATTTGGTGGGGGTCACCCTGTTGAATGCCAAGCTGCCGGACGCCAAGCTAAGGTATGCGCTGTTGACGGGGGCGATTCTCTGCGGTGCCGACTTGTCGGGTGCCGACCTGAGCATGGCCGACTTGCGAGCGAACTTTCTGGGTGCCAATTTGCGCGGGGCCGATTTGCGGGGCGCGAATCTGACGGGGGCAAATCTTGAACGAGCCAACCTGGAAGGCGCCAACCTGGCCGATGCGACGTTGGCAAACGTGCGCTTTGCAGGAGCCAACCTGCAAGGCGTTCAACGACATGGCGGGGAGCGAGGCCAGATTCCGCCTTCGCCCAAAGCGATGGCGCCGGTGCGCGTGGCCGGCGGCCGGCCCTGGTGGCAGTTCTGGAGCTAGCGGCCTGTTGAAAAATACCAGCGTGGCGTTTTTCAACCTCGGCCAGCGCGGAGCACCGCTCCGCGCGGCCCGGCACGCGCGCGGGGCGCGCCGCGCGGCGGAGGTTCTGGGATGAACTCCTCGTATGTCATCCAGTTGACTTTTTTCGAGCTGTTGTCGCTGCTCTTGACCCTGGTTTTTGCCGGCGTGCTGTTGTGGGTGTTTCTGTTCTTGCGACTGGTGCGCCGCCGCGAGTCGGAGCAACCGCCCGCCGCCGCCACGGCGTTGATTGAAGAGACCGCGGAGTTGGCTCGGGCCAATCAGGAATTGGCTGGCGTGATCGCCGACTATCGCCGTACCGAGGACGAGCTGCGCCAGTCGCAAGAAAAATATCGGGTGCTGGTCGAGAACGCCAACGATGCCATCGTGATCGTGCAAGATGGCGTGATTAAATTCGCCAACCCCAAGACGGGCGATTTCCTGGGCCAGGCCCTGGCGCGGCTTGATCGCATGCCGTTTCTCGACATCGTCGCGGAAGAAGATCGCGAGTTGGTGGTCGATCGGTACGTGCGTCGCCAGCGCGGCGAAGACGTACCCGCCCGCTATCCATTCCGTGCGAACCGCGCGGACGGAACGCAGTTGTGGACCGAAGTGAACTCGGTGCTGATTCCGTGGGAAGGTCGTGCGGCCACGCTCTGTTTCCTGCGCGATATTAGCGATCAGAAACGGGCCGAGGCGGCGCTGAAGGCTAGCGAGGAGCGATTGCAGGCAATCATCGACAACAGTACCAACGTGGTCTATCTCAAGGATCCTCAAGGGCGATATTTATTGGTCAATCGCCGGTTCCAGGAATTGTTCCACGTGGCCAAGGAACAGGCCCTGGGGAAAAACGACTTCGACCTGTTCCCTCCGGACATGGCCGAGGCGTTCCACCGCAATGACCGCCACGTGATCGAATCGAAGAAGCCGCTGCAAGTCGAGGAAACTGCCCCGCATCACGAAGGGCCGCACACCTATCTCTCGAACAAGTTTGCCCTGCTGACCGAACAGGGCGAGGTCTATGCACTGGGGGGTATCTCGGCCGATATCACCGATCGCATCTTGGCCGAGCACGGGTTGCGTGAGAGCGAGACCAAGAACCGGGCGATTATTAACGCCACGCCCGACTGGTTGTTCGTGGTCGATCGCGACGGCAAGTGCCTGGAAGCCAAGGCAGATTTCGACGCGCTCGGTCGTCGGCCCCGGAGGATTGTCGGTGCCAACCTGGCGGAATTTTTCTCGTCCGATTTGTCAGAGCGGTTCTTGGACACCATTCGACGCACGCTGGACAGCGGCGAAATGCAGGTCTTTGAGCCCCGGCTGCCGACATCGCAAGGGCTGCGCCACCTCGAATTGCGCGTGGTGGTTTACGGTGCCAACTCGGTGCTGTTCATCGTGCGCGACGTGACCGAGCGCAAACGCACCGAAGCTGAATTGCAAGAAGCTAAACAGGCGGCCGAGGAAGCCAACCGCTCGAAGAGCCAGTTTCTGGCCAACATGAGCCACGAAATTCGCACGCCGATGAATGCCATCATCGGCATGACCGAACTCGCCTTGGCCGGCTCTCTGGCCACCGTGCAGCGCCAGCACCTGGAAGGCGTGCTGGAATCGGCCGAGTTCATGCTGTCGATGATCAATACCATTCTTGATTTTTCCAAAATCGAGGCAGGCAAGCTGGAACTCGACCCGATCGAGTTCCGGTTGCGCAACGACCTCCGCGACACCGTCAACGCGTTGGCTCTGCGGGCTCACGAAAAAGGCCTGGAGTTGGTCTGCCACGTGGGCTCGGAAACGCCCGATTGTCTGGTAGGAGATTCCGGTCGCCTGCGGCAGATTTTGTTCAACCTGGCGGGCAACGCCATCAAGTTCACCTCCGATGGCGACGTGGTCATTCGAGTACACCGAGTGGCTCAGTCGCCAGGGACCGTGACCTTGGAGTTTTCAGTGGCCGATACGGGCATCGGCATACCGAGCGACAAGCAGCAATTGATCTTCGAGCCATTTCGCCAGGCCGATGGTTCGACCACGCGCAAGTTCGGCGGCACCGGATTGGGCCTGGCCATCTGTTCGCAGTTGGTCGAGCTGATGGGGGGGCAAATCCGCGTTGACAGCCAACCGGGGCGCGGCGCCACCTTTTCGTTCACGGCGCAGTTCGGCTTGCCATTCGCTGGGTCGAGTGACCCCACCGACGCCGTGGAACCTCGCGACGCGACCGCCGTGCTGGCCGGCGTGGGCGCCTTGGTAATCGACGATAACAGCGCAGCGCGGACCGCGCTCGAGGACATGCTGACCGCCTGGAAAATGCGCCCCTTGTGCGCGAATAGCGCGGCGGCCGTGACCGGGTTGCTGCAACAAGCGGCCGCCAAGCAACTCGTGCCCGGAGTGCTGGTGATCGACGGTGGATTGTCCGACCACGAGGTAGCAGCCGCGATCGAGCAGGTCCGCCGCGAGGCATCTCACGCCGGCGTGGTGCTGCTGCTGACTCATCGCGACGATCCGTCGAGCAGTAGCCGGCGCCGCGACTGGGGGCCGCTAGTGACCGTGGCCAAACCGGTCTTGCCGGCCGAACTAGGTACGGCCCTGCTGGCGGCGCTGGGCGCGCCACGGCAAGCGGCCACCATGCGATCGGTCGCCGAGCCTTGGAGTATCACCGATCGCCCGTTACGAGTGTTGCTGGCCGAAGACAACCAGATCAACCAGAAAGTGGCCACCAGCATGCTGGTCGCTCGCGGCCACACGGTGCTGCACGCAGCGCACGGTCGCGAGGCGCTCGAAGCACTGGAACAACAGAGCTTCGATGTGGTACTAATGGACCTGCAAATGCCCGAGATGGGTGGCCTGGAAGCCACCACACTGATTCGGCAGCGCGAGCAGAAAACCGGCGCGCATGTGCCGATCGTGGCCATGACGGCACACGCCATGCAAGGCGACGCGCAGCGCTGCTACGCGGCCGGCATGGATGCCTATCTGCCCAAGCCGATTCGGGCCCAGGAATTGTTCGAGTTGATCGAGCGCATCGCCGCCCCGGCATCGCCCGACAGGGCCTGCGCACCCGCGGTGTCGCAGGCGCCTTCCACCGCAGCGGTGGCGCAAGCGCCTTCCACCGCAGCGGTGGCGCAAGCGCCTTCCCTCGTGGCGGTGGCGCCTGCCGCCGCGCCTGTCGCCAGGGCCGAGGCCGAGAACTCGGAACCGCACGGGGTCTTATTGTTCGATCCCAGGGTGGCGCTGCGCAGTGTCAATGGCGATCAGTCGCTGTTGCGAGACATCATCCGTTTGTTTCTCGTGGACGCTCCGCGATTGCTCGACGAAATGCGGCTGGCAGTGGAAACCGGCAACGCGGTACTGTTGAAACGCGCGGCGCACACGCTCAAGAACTCGGTGGGCTATTTCGGCGTGGCCGGCTTGCAGCAGCTAGCCTTCTTGTTGGAGCAGGTGGCGCGCGAGGAACGGCTAGCCGATGCGCGGCCGCTGATCGACCAGGTGGCCGGTGGCTGGCAGCAGTTGCACCCAGAGCTGACCGGGTACTTGGCCACGGCCGCAACGCCAGCCAGCAACTGAGCCGCCGAGGGCCGGGCCTTGCGCTCGACAAGATTCCGTTGGCAGT
>CAYSXM010000172.1:0-7653 GCA_964434905.1 uncultured Pirellulales bacterium
CTGGTGAGGCGTGCTTGGGGATCGAGCCCCGCCTCGCGGCAGCGCTCGGCTAACCGGTCCTGGGGCAGATGGCTGTCGAGCGATTTGGCCAGCACCTCGATCCGGCTTTCCGACAACCCCAGGGCCCGGCCCACGTCGCGCACTGCCGAGCGCGTGCGATAGGTAATCACCTCGGCGGTCAGCGCGGCGCGCTCTCGGCCATATTTCTGGTACAGGTACTGCAACACCTCTTCGCGGCGCTCGTGCTCGAAATCGACGTCAATGTCGGGTGCCTCGCGACGCTCGCGGCTGACAAACCGCTCGAACAGCACGTCGATTTGTTCCGGATCGACCGAGGTGACCCCCAGCGCGAAGCAAACCGCCGAGTTGGCCGCTGAACCCCGCCCCTGGCACAGAATGCCCCGGCTGCGCGCGAACCGCACCAGGTCCCACACGGTGAGGAAATACGGCTCGTAGTCCAGTTCGGCGATCAACGCCAGTTCGTGTTCCAATAACTGTCGCACCCGGCGCGGCAGGCCCTGGGGATAACGCTCGGCCGCGCCCGCCCAGGTCAACCTGGCCAGGTGGTCGCGAGGCGTCGTGCCGGGGGGACAAAGCTCTTCGGGATATTCATAGCGCAGTTCATCGAGCGAAAACCGGCAGCGGTCGGCTACTTCGACCGTGCGCGCCACGGCGCCAGGGGCCAAGGCAAACCGGGCCAATAGTTCCCCGCGTGGGCGGAGGTGCCGCGCGTGGTTGGCGAACAAGTGCCCGCCCGCCTGGGCCACGGGGCAGCCATGGCGAATGGCAGTCAACACATCGGCCAGCACTCCCCGCTCGGGCGCGTGGTAATGCACGTCCCCGGCTGCCACCAAGGGGACCCGCGCACACCGCGCGGCACGCCCCAACGCCAGCAACTGGGCTGGGTCGTCGGGCCCGTCGACCAACTCCGCCAAGGCATAGGCCCGATCGCCGAACGCCTCGCGATAACGCGCCAGGTCGCGCGCACGCTGGCTCGTCGACACGCCCGGTTCAAAAGCAGGCGCCTGCGATGTGGCTGGGTCGGGCGGCAGCGCGGGCCAAAACACGCCCGCCAACAGCCCTGCGGCGTACGCCGCCAGGTCGTCGAACAGCAGCCGGCATTCGCCCTTGGCGGCCTGGCGGCAACCGTGCGTCAAAAGCCGTGCCAGGCGGCCATACGCAGCCCGGTCGGTGGCCCACAGCGCCACCGGTGGCGCGTCGAGCGGCCAGATTTCCGCCCCCACCAGTAGCTTCATGCCCGACTGTTTGGCCGCCACGTGCGCACGGACCACGCCCGACAAAGAATGCCGGTCGGTAATCGCCAGTCCGGCATAGCCCAACGCGGCCGCTGCCTGCACCAGCTCGTCGGGGTGCGAAGCACCGCGCAGAAACGAATAGTTCGACTTGCAGTGCAGCTCGGCATAGGCCGGGTTCGGGGGGGCGACAGGGGGCATGATCTGGAAACCAGCACATAGAAATAGTGTACATATGTACTGTATCTTCGGCAGGTCGGGCCGGCAAATCAATCCCCGCTGGCTGTGATAAGCTGGGCTGTTCCATGACCCCCACCCATGACCAGCCCACCCGCCGGCAGAGCACCCCCGCCATGAACAACACCGTCTGCCGAGGGCTGGCCACGCGCCGCACCCGCGGCCTTGCTGAACGATTGGCGGTGCTGCTGGGGCTCGCTACATCACAGGCGCTGGCCGGCCGGCCCCGCGAGTTTTTCGAGCCGCTCGATCCGCCGCGTGCGATCCAGGTAATGGTCGAAGCCAGCGCCCTAGGGCACGTTCCCCCGCTGACCACAGTGGCGATGGCTTCCACGCTCGACGACCCGTACGAATGGTTGGCGCTACCTGTGAGCACGACCCGCGACGGCCAACTGCTGGTCTGGCCACAGGCGCCGCTAGAAGCGCATACCACGCTCACCGGAAAACCGGCCGACCATTCGCTCGAGGCGCTGCTGGCCGCCGACGCAGGGACACGCTGCGCACCGCGCTTCGCCGGCGCGCGGTTGATGAGCCTGGCCCAGGTGTTCGACCAGGCTCGGGGGCGAATCAACCTGTGCCTCGAGGTGGTCGACGCCACGCCCCAGGCACTGGTGGCCGCGATCGAAGCAGCCGAACTAGGGCCCCAGGTGCTTGTGGCAGGTTCGACCGAGATCGTGCGCGCCGTGCGCCACGCGTCGGACGGTCGGGTGGCGGTGCTCGAAACAGTGGATCTCTACGATGGATTCGACAGCACGGCCACGACCCATCTGAGCGATGCCATCTTGCTATCGGCCACGCAGGCCGACCTGTATTCGGCCGTGGTCAGCCAACTGCGCGATCGTGGAGCACGCGTGTTCGCCGATCTACGCGGCGTGCCGGCCGGTAGCCCGCTGTGGGCCCAGGTGCTGGCTTCGGGCGTGAACGGCGTGCGTACCGACGAGCCGGTGCGGTGGTTGGGCCATTGGACACGGCACCGCGTACCGCGCCCGGCGGTCGGTTGGGCGATGCATCGTGGCGCCTCGCGCTATGCGCCGGAAAACACGCGAGCCGCGTTCGAGCTGGCCATTGACTTGGGGGCCGACTACATCGAGCTCGACATCCACACCACCAGCGATGGGGCGCACGTGTTGGTTCACGATCGGCTGCTCGACCGCACGACGAGTGGTCAGGGGCCGGTCAAGGAGTTGGATCGCCAAGGGGTGGCCCGGCTCGATGCCGGAAGTTGGTTCGCGCGGCCGTTTGCCGGAGAACCGGTGCCCGAGCTGGAGCCACTGTTGGCCCAGTTGGTGGTTCCCACACAGGTACAACTG
Source organism: uncultured Pirellulales bacterium (assembly GCA_964434905.1). Classification (GTDB taxonomy): domain Bacteria; phylum Planctomycetota; class Planctomycetia; order Pirellulales; family CAYNRE01; genus CAYSXM01. The sequence goes on from CAYSXM010000172.1 coordinate 2,801, forward strand.
TATCTCGATGCCAAAAGCATCGACCCGGGCGAACTAGCGCGGGCCGTGGCGGCGGCCGGGCTCGACAAGCGCGCGATGGTGTTCCAGGCGCCGGCCTATCTGCAGCGTGTGCGGCAAGCCAACGCCGATCTGCGCGGCCTAGCGCCGTTGTACAATGCGGCGGCGCTGGCGACGCTGGTCGAAAAGTTTCACCCCTGGGGAGTCGACGCCTCGTGGGAAGTGCTCTCGCCTGAACTAATCGCCCAGGCACATGCGCTGGGCGTGCGGGTGTTTTCCGACGCGGTGGGCGACCACGACCAGGTGCCCGACTATCGGCAGGCCATTGCCTGGGGCATCGATGTGATTCAAACCGACCATCCGTTACGGCTGCTGCGCGCCTTGGAACTCGAAGCCCCCGCCGCAAACCCCGACCCATGAACACCCCCGCGCGCCGCGATCAGGTTTCGCCAGCCAACCTGGCGATCAACCCCTACGCCAGCCCCCGGGCCGAGTTCGCGCACTTCGAGGCCCCCTGGACGCACGACGGCAATGTCTGGCGCGACGGGCCGCTGCTGATCGTGCGGCGCGGCGCGGAATTGCCCGACTGGTGTGTGCGCTGTGGATCGGCGGCGTCGGGCCGACGCGTGAAGCGCTATCTCACCTGGGCTCCGCTGCTGGTCAGGTTGGCAAGCGTGGCCCTGGCCGTCGGTGTATATTTTGTGTTTCGACCACTGGCGATGTTGGCGGTGTGCAGTTGGCTGTTGGGCGCGCGGCGGGCGACGGTCGAGGTAGGGCTTTGCGATCGGCACGCGGCGCGGCGGTTTCGCGGCCAACTGGTTGGCACGGCCAGCCTGGTGCTGGGACTGGGGTTGGTGTTCTTCGAGGTGTGGCGCATCCGCGGCGGATTGCCGATGGTGGGTGCCTTGCCAGCGGGCTTGGCGGTGCTGGCGCTGGGTATCGGCTACGCGGCCTGGGCCGATCGCGCGGTGCGCGCCCGCCGCATCGATCGCCAGTGGCTGCACTTGGCGGGCTGCGCGCGCGGCTTTTTAGACAGGTTGCCCTCGGGGGAATCGCCCCGCTAGCCCCGGCGCGATGTTGAACCGCCGGCGTCGTACGACGCCTTGAGCCTGGTGAGCAATTGGTCCCAGGTATACACCCGCCCGGTTGGCTGGTCGAAATCTTTTGCGTCGCGCGCGCCGGGCAGAATCGACCACAGTTGCTTGCCGCCTGCGGGGCTAATCATGTACTTCAGCATGTCGTGGTGGCCGGCCGGCCCGGCCATCAGATCGGCAATCATTTTTTGGCCGTCGAGCAACTGACTCATCCGTTCGAGTCGGTCGAAGTTCCGAGGATCCTTGGCAATCAGGCGTTGAAAGGCCAGCCCTCGGGGGGAAAGCAACTGGCGACTGAGAAACTCTTCTTCCAAGGGAACCAGGCTCAAGATCTCGCCCGCGTCGTTCGGTTTCCAACCGGCAGCAGCTTTCTGGCCGGCACTGGAATACCCGCTCGGGTTTTCGAGCTTTTCGAACAGCGCTTCGACCTGTGGTTGAACCAACCAGGTCGAGGTACCAGCGGCCGCGCGCTCCTTGCGAAACAGCGCGTCCACCGCTTTCCAAGTGGGACGCTGGCCCGTGGCAGTGGGCGCGGGGCGAGGCGCGTGCTTTCCACCAGCGGCGGCACCGGGCGCCCCCCATGCCAGACACGCAATTATCCACGCGCCAATCGGTATCCACGTCGGGGTGCGCTGCATCGCAATATCTCCTGCTCGGTTCGTCACGCTCGACCGGCACGTGCCAGCCAGGTGCGCCGCAACCACCACCAAATGGATCGGTTTCGCCCCACACTCTAGGCAAGCCTATTCCAAACGCCGACCAGGAACCCCCCATCGCGCAGCCGCCGTGTACAAATCAGGGCCTTACGATCGTTACGTTCGCTAGCAGAGCGCGAACCGGCGCACCACCGGCGATGGATCGAGGCAGGAGTCCTGCTCGGGCGACCGCCAGGGGCACCAGGGCTAGCCGTGGTAAAGTCGGGCGACTAGAGTCGAAGGGCACTTAGCCCAAATGGTTCACGAGCGTTTTCGGTGGAACCCATCGCGAGTGATCGGGCGCGCTCCAGAACATTCATTTTTTTGGCCGGCACTGGTCCGGCGAACCGAGTCGTTAGAATGGCCCGAGTTGTCATGGCCATGTCGGGGGGCGTCGATTCGAGCGTTGCCGCGTGGCTGCTGCGCCAGGCAGGGCACGACGTGGTGGGCGTGTTCATGCGCCATGGAGAAGCCAGCCCGGCCAGTTGCGACGAACCCAGGGTGGCGGCGCAAGGCGCTTTGCCGATTGTCACCCTTGCGGCGCCTGCCGCGCACAAGCAGGGGTGTTGCACCGCGTCCGACGCGCTCGATGCGCGGCGTGTGGCCGACCGGCTCGAGGTGCCATTCTATGCCTTGAACTTTGCTCGCGAGTTCGGGGCCATCATGGACTATTTCAGCGCCGACTATCTCGCAGGGCGCACACCGAACCCCTGTGTGATGTGCAACAACTGGCTGAAGTTCGGCAAGCTGTTCGACTATGCCGACAGTATCGGCGCCCAGTACGTGGCCACGGGGCACTATGCGCGCGTGGCGCCGGCGCCCGACGGCCTGCCGGCCTTGTATCGAGGATTGGACGGCGACAAGGACCAATCGTACGTGCTGTTCGGCCTGCCCCGCGCGCGGCTCGAGCGGGTGATGCTGCCCGTCGGTGGCTACACCAAACCGGCTATTCGCCAAACCGCGCGCCAACTCGGGTTGCGCGTGGCCGACAAGCCCGACAGCCAGGAAATCTGTTTCGTGCCCGACCAGGACTATGCAGGCTTCATTCGCCGCCGCTTGTCGAGCACCGAGGATCGCCGCGGCGAAATCGTGACCACCGCCGGCGCCGTGCTGGGAATGCACCCGGGAATCGAAAACTTCACCGTGGGCCAGCGCCGTGGGTTGGGCGTGGCGGTGGGCGCGCGGCGCTATGTAGTGCGCATCGAACCCCACACACGCCGCGTGGTGGTGGGCGAGCGCCACGAACTGGGGCGCCACGCTCTGCGCGCTTCGGGTGCCAACTGGTTGGTGTCGCCCCACAATGAACCGCGACCCTGCCAGGTAAAGATTCGCTACAACGGCGCGGCGGTTTCGGGCACCGTGCGCGCCGACGGGACCGAAGGGCTAAGCGTGGCGTTCGACGAACCACGCCAGGGCGTAGCGCCCGGCCAGGCGGTGGTTTGTTACGATGACGACCGCGTGCTGTGCGGCGGCTGGATCGACTGACCCGGTGCCGTGCGGTATGCTATGACCCGCCCCGGATGGGGGCTGGCCCCGGTACCCACTGGCCGCTCTCGCAGGCTGGAGATTCCTGAGATGAACCCGTTGATGTTCGCGGTGGTGTTCGTGTTCTGCGCGGCCTTGGCGGCCGTCGCGTTCCTGGTCTTTCTGGTATATGGCCCGCTGTGGTTCCAGGCCTATATGTCGAACGCCCGGGTCAGCTTCATCTCGCTGGTGTTCATGACGCTGCGGCAGGTGAACGCCCGGGTCATGGTGCAATCGCTGATCATGGCCAAGCAATCGGGCATTCCCACCGATCGCGCGACGGGAGTGACCATTCGCCGGCTCGAGGCGCACTTCCTGGCCGGCGGCAACGTGCCGCACGTGATTCGCGCTCTGATCGCCGCGCATCGTGCCGACTTGGATCTAGATTTCGATCGCGCCGCGGCCATCGACCTGGCCGGCCGCGACGTGCTCGAGGCGGTGCAGACCAGTGTCAGCCCCAAGGTGATCGATTGCCCTGACCCTGCCAAATCGAAACGCAACACGCTCAGCGCCATCGCCCGCAACGGGGTCGAACTGAGGGTTAAGGCGCGGGTCACGGTGCGCACGAACCTCAAGCAGTTGATTGGCGGCGCCACCGAGGAGACAATTATCGCGCGGGTGGGCGAAGGGATCATCACGGCCATTGGCTCGGCCGATAGTCATCTGGTGGTGATCGAAAACCCCGACCTGATCTCGAAAGCCGTGCTGCGCCGCGGGCTCGATGCGCAAACCGCGTTCGAGATTGTTTCGATCGACATTGCCGATGTCGACGTAGGCGAGAACATTGGCGCGCGGCTGCAGGCCGACCAGGCCGAGGCCGATGTCCGCGTGGCCCGCGCCAAGGCCGAGGAACGCCGCTCGTTCGCCATCGCGCACGAACAGGAAATGAAAGCCCAGGTGGCAGCCAACCGAGCCTCGGTGCTGACGGCCGAAGCGACGGTGCAACGCTCGATGGCCACGGCGTTCCGGGGGGGCCACCTGGAAGCCTTCAGTCAACCCGCCCGTCCGGCCTAGCCAGCCCGTTGAAGAATGCTACGCCAAGACGCCAGGACCCCAAGGCGCGAAGGTGCAACGAATTCGGGTTCCGCTTCCGCATCTATGCTTTGCGCCTTTGCGGCTTTGCGTTCACTTCTTTAGCGTTGCGTTCACTTCTTTAGCGTTGACCTATTTCGGACGGTTGAAGAATGCTATGCCAAGGCGCCAGTCTTGTAGCTCCGTGGTTGCATTCTCAATGTGGACGCTCACGGTAGACTCCGCCGGACCGACGGTTTTGTAGGTCAGACCTTGGCCCGACGAGAACTGCCTTACTCCGTCCTGCACGCCTAGGTGTTGGATTACCGGGCGGTTCTTGTGGTGTTGGAGCGCGTGGGCCATCATTTTCTGGCCCATCATTCTCGCGTGCAGGCAGGTATAGCGCCCTTGCGTTGACTTCCTTTGCAGCGACCGAATTGGGCCAAAAGAAGTGAAGACTTGCCCCCAAAAAGCGCTCCTAAGCCCGAATTATTCACGAGCCTTCTGCTGCGGAGCCGAACGTGCCGCGTCT
>CAYSXM010000173.1:0-7635 GCA_964434905.1 uncultured Pirellulales bacterium
GGGAGTAACAGGCTGGGTAGCCGTTGTCGTTTACTGTCACTCCCGAACGAAGTGAATGGAGGGCCCTCACGGTGGCCTCAGTTGAACAGCGAGTCTATGAGATCGTGGCCGAGCAATTGGGCGTCAGCAAGGAACAGATCACGCGCGAAACGCATTTCGTGAACGATCTGGGTGCCGATTCGCTGGACACGGTGGAACTGGTGATGGAACTCGAGGAAGAGTTCGACATCAACATTCCGGACGATTCGGCGGAGAAGATTCAAACCGTCGGTCAGGCGGTGGAATACATCGAAAAGCTCCAGCAGTAGGACCAGCGATTGAAACGTCGCGTCGTCGTAACCGGCCTGGGTGCGGTCACGTCGCTGAGCTGTCGATTGGACGATCTCTGGGAACGAATTTGCCAGGGAGAAAGCGGGATCCGTCTGATCAAGTCGTTCGACACAGGCGATTTCCGCGTGAAATTTGCCGGTGAGTTGAGCGACTGGTCGACCGACGGCTACCTGCCTCCGAAAGACGCCAAGCGGCTCGATCGCTTTACTCAATTTGGCCTCGTGGCCGCGATCGACGCGGTCCGAGACGCCGGATTGGATTTCGCGCGCGAGGATTCCTTCGCCTGCGGCGTGATCATGGGAACGGGCGTGGGGGGGCTGCACGAAATCGAGGTGCAGCACCTGCGATTGCTGGAGAAAGGCCCCGACAAGGTCTCGGCCTTCACGATTCCCAAGCTGATGGTCAATGCCGCTTGCGGCCAGATCTCGATTCATTTCGGACTGCGCGGGCCCAACGCCGCGGTGGCCACGGCCTGTGCCAGTGCCACCAATGCCATCGGCGATTCGTTCAAGGCCATTCAATATGGCGATGCCGATGTGATGATTACCGGCGGGTCCGAGGCGGCCATCACCCCCATGGGTATCAGCGGCTTTGCGTCGATGCGGGCCCTTTCGGAACGCAATGACGACCCCCGCTCGGCCAGCCGTCCGTTCGACAAGGATCGCGATGGCTTCGTGTTGGCCGAAGGGGCCGGGCTGTTGGTCCTGGAAGAACTGGACCACGCCCGGGCGCGTGGCGCACGGATTTATGCCGAGGTGTTGGGCTACGGCGCCAGTGCCGATGGCAGCCACATTACCCAGCCAAACGAGAGCGGGTTGGGGGCCGCCCATGCCATGCAGCGAGCGCTGCACGATAGCCATGTGAACCCGGAAGACGTGGATTACATCAATGCGCACGGCACCAGCACCCCGCTGGGCGACGCGGCCGAGACTCGGGCCATGAAGTCGGTGTTTGGTCCCTTCGCGAAGAAGATTTCGGTATCGAGCACCAAAAGCCAACTGGGGCATTTGCTCGGCGCCAGTGGCGGAGTGGAACTGGTGCTCAGCACGTTGGCCGTGGCCCGGCAGACGGTGCCACCGACGATCAATCTCGACACGCCTGACCCGGATTGCGATCTCGACTACACACCCAACACAGCGCGCCAACGTCGCGTGCGCGTGGCCATGTCGAACAGCTTTGGCTTTGGCGGCCACAACGCGGCCGTGGTGGTGGGCCAGTGGGAGCGCGCCGCGGCATAGCCGGCTAGCGCGGTCCGAGCGTGTCGCTAGCCGCCAAGCCGCGTAGGGCAGAGACCTGCCCTACCTCTAGTGCGCCGTCACAGTTTCATCTTGGAATTGAGCGAATTCGCGGAGCGCTCTGTTCTGTGTTGCCGCCCAACCACTTACGTGTTGAGCGGTCGTGCATTGTCACGCCAAAGTCTTGGTGCGACAAAGCACTAGGTTTCTGAATTGTCTGGGGTTCACCGCCCTATCTGGCAGCACGTTCGAGGCGTGCTTCAGATTCGTTTGGTACCATGCGGCCATGGACCCGAATCGCTCTTGCCTTGACTCGCCCCCGGCGATACCTTCCGGCCCCGCTGGGAACACGAACCCCCGGCGGCCCCCGTTGGTTGGCGAGCCATTGCCTCTGACATGGCGCTGGACCCTGGGTGGCGTGTCGCTGGGGCTGATTGCCTTGTTGGCCGTGGCACGGGGACTCGAACCAAATGCACAGGGCTACGGCACCCACCGCGACTTGGGGCTTCCGCCTTGTACGTTCCGGATGATTTTTGGCAAACCGTGTCCTTCCTGTGGCATGACCACAAGTTGGGCCCTGTTGACGCGAGGACGCTTGGTCGACGCCATGCGAGCCAACGCCGGAGGCGTGCTCTTGGCCTTGGTGGTGCTCCTGGTGGCGCCTTGTTTGGCGATGTCGGCGTATTACGGTCGCTGGTGGCCGGGCTGGCCAGGCGATTGGTCGGTGCTGTGTGTGACCTTGGTCGTGGTCTCGGTGACCTTGGTCGATTGGTGGCGGCGATGGTAGGTCGGGCGGCCCAGGTGGGCCGAACCCGCTAACGGCGAAACAGAAACCCTTCGAGGTTCGGCGATGGAACGCTCACGTCTCACAGACCGTTACCGTTACACGGCGATGTTGTTGTGCCTGGCGTCGCTCGCGCCGGCTCTGGGCTGTTCGGCGGCCGTGTTGGCCATGTACATGGTCAAGGGAAACAACGTTCCAGGCGAATACGACGGGCTGAAGGACAAAACCGTGGCGGTGGTCTGCCGGCCAACGGCCTCGTTGCAATACACCAACGCCAGCGTGAGCAAGCAGTTGGCGCGGCTCGTGGCCCGCGAGCTGGAACGCAATATTCGCAAAATCCAGGTGATCGATCCCAGCGAGGTCGATCAATGGACCGACGAAAACTCGTGGGACGAATATCTGCAGGTTGGCCAAGCGCTCAAGGCCGACGTGGTGATCGGCATCGACTTGGAACAGTTCAGCCTGTACCAAGGCCAGACCCTTTATCAGGGGCGCGCGAACCTGGTAGTCAAGGTGCTCGATGTCGACCAAGGGGGCGATGTACTATTCGAGAAGACCTTCCCGCAATCGGTCTATCCGCCCAACACGGGCATTGCCACCTCGGACCGGCCCGAAGCAGAGTTCCGGGCCGAGTATCTGCGCCGGCTAGCGGACCAGGTAGGGTGGCTGTTCTATCCGCACGACTCGCGAGCCGATTTCGCGGTCGACAGCTTGGCATTGTAGCGTGGGTTGCTGGGCCGACCCCGGGCTGTGCCCTCTTCGCCCGGTCCGACCTGGGCATCGCTCGTAATCGCCGGCGATCGTTTGCCTTGACGCGCGCGCCAGGCGAAACTAGGGATATCTACCCGGACGAGGCTCGGTCGCAACCGGTACTTAGGCCGACTTTTTCGGCAATTGCGCTGGTCGCACGGGGAGAGACGTGCGCTCGGTAGGGGGGGCACGGCAACCTCCAAGGCTTGTGCCAAGCAAACAGAGGGGACCAACGTGGCGCTGTGGTATTACAATCGACGATGGCCCCGAGCAGGTTTCCAATTCCTGGCGATTGGTGCTTGGCTTGTGTGCTGCGGCGGGGCCATTGTTTCCAGCGCCCTAGCGGCCGATCCCGCGGCCGGCACGCCCGCCGTGAAGGAACCGCCCGCCGACCGGGTCGTCGAGTTCACCACCTCCGACGGCGTACGGCTCAAGGCCAGCTACTATCCGCCCACCAACGGTCGCGAGTCGGCTGTGGTCGTGCTGTTGCACGGCTATCAAGGGAACCGCACCGAATGCCACCGGTTTGCCAAGCAGTTGCAACGCGATTGGGGGCACGCGGTGCTGGCGCCCGATCTGCGCGCGCATGGCGATAGCACGCAAATGGCCGGCAGCCGGGTGCCGTTGTCTCCGCAGCGGCTGCGTGCGCAGGATGTGCGTTCCATGATCCGCTACGACCTGGAAGAAGTGCGGCGGTTTCTGGTGGCCCGCCACAACGACGAAGAGCTGAACCTGAATCGGCTGTGCTTGGTGGGGGCAGGCATGGGAGCGGTGGTGGCGATCAACTGGGCCGACTTCGATTGGAGCGTGCCTGCCCTGCCGACAGCGCAGCAGAACCGCTTCGTCAAAGCGCTGGTGTTGATCTCGCCAGAATACAATTTTCGCGGCGTGCAGATTCAAGAGGCCCTGCAACACCCCGCCTTGCAAACCGAACTATCGCTACTGGTAATGTGCGGTGGTGAAGACCCCACGGCTGTGAAGACCACCCGCCGCATTTTTGGGCAGATCGAACCGCACCGGCCGCGCGAGAAACAACTCGACGATGTGAACCAGCGCACCCTATTTCAGTTCGAGGCACAGACCAAACTGCAAGGTTCTCCGCTGTTGGCCGAAATGACCGACGCACAAGATCTGGTGATCGATTTTGTGCGACTGCGGCTAGTCGAACGCGATCTGCCGTGGAAAAACCTGAAAAAACCGACCGACTAGTGCTGCGTCAAACCCGTGAATGCGCGTGCCACGAGTCTTGTCGTTTTGTAGGTCAGGCCTGACGAGTTTTGTCGACCTACTCTACGTGCCACGGACTTTGCCATTGCTCTGGGGCGTACTGGTGAATACGTGAGTCAGGGCAGATTGCGGTTTGACAAAGCAGACGCGACACCTTCGGCTCCGCAGCAGAAGGCTCATGAATGATTTCGGGCTTAGCGGCGCGGCGGACCTGTTTCTGAGTCGGCCAGAAGCCCGTTGACGCTCCAGCGGGTTACCATTGCCTCCAGGCGATGAGCGAGACGCGTCGAATTCTAGAGCGGGCTGCGGGCGCCGATTGCAGTGCCGGCGGCAGTCGCCTCCAATGCTAGGTTTGTTTCAGAGCACCCCCAGGCTCGATTGCCGCGCGGTACCTGCCCGACGACGCTGGAAGACGAGATGTCGACCGTGACCGAATATGCATTACTGTGCGCGGTGGCCGCCGTGGCGGGTGCCGTGAATGCCATGGCCGGCGGGGGGACGTTGCTGACGTTTCCGGCGCTGTTGGCCGCGCTGACCCCTAGCCACGGAGCGGCCGCCGGCGTGATCGCCAACGCCACGAGCACGGTGGCGCTGGTGCCGGGGGCATTGGCCGCGTTGTGGGGTTATCGCCGCGAGTTGGTCGATGTGCGCCCGTGGATCGTGCGGCTGGCGCCACCGAGCCTGGTGGGCGGGGTGATCGGCTCGCTGTTGCTGACCTTGCTGCCGGCGGAAACTTTTGAATTCCTGGTGCCGTGGCTGATTCTAACGGCCGCGGCGCTGCTGGCGCTACAACCCACCATTGCGCGCCTCACCGGCGTGGGCCAGCCCCATCATGCACCCGGTCCGGGTGCGGTTGCAGGGGTGATCGCTTTCCAATTGCTGGTGGCCATCTATGGAGGCTATTTCGGAGCGGGCATCGGCATTCTGATGCTCAGCAGCCTGGCGCTGATGGGCTTGTCCGACATCCATCGCATGAACGCCTTGAAGACCTTGTTGAACCTGCTGATCAACGGCGTTTCCGTGGCGGTGTTCATCGGCACGGGCAAGGTCCACTGGCCCTATGCCGGGGCCATGCTGCTGGCGGCGATTGTCGGAGGCTACGGCGGCGCGCGGTTGGCGCGCTCGCTCGACAAGAACCTGGTGCGCCGCGGTGTCGTCGCGATTGGTTTTGTGCTGGCCGCCTACTATTGGTTCCAACACTAGTGCTCTGACAACACCTGAATTTCGGGTTCACTCTTTTGACAGAGTACTAAGCCCGACTTTTCCATGAGCCTTCTGTTGCAGAGCCGAACGTGTCGCGTCTGCCGCGTCAAACCGCAATTGCCCCTGACTCACGTATTCACCCATACGCCCCAGAGCACTGGCAAGGCCAGTGGCACCTGGAGCACGTCTCGTCAGGCCTGGTGCGGTTCGATCGTTCCGGCCCGATTGCTGGCGCTGTCGGCAAGGTTTGCGCGACCGCACCGTATGGCAACCGAGAGCGCGGGTTCGCGCGGCACACGTGACTTGTCTTTTGCCCCCGGCGCGCGAATGATTTCGACAGGCGGCCCCCGCGCTGGCTCGTGTCCCGAAACCGCCCGGCGAGCAACGGCACTTGGCGCGGGTCGTCTCTCGAGCGCCGTGCTCCAACCCAGATCTTCAAAGGACAGTATGCCCCCGGCTTCTGCGCACAATCCGCGTGTTCCACCCCGTCGTGAACAAAAACCGCCAGGCGATGCAGCGCATGTTGATTCGGCGCCGATCGAGCGGCCGATCTCCCTAGGTGAGCCCTCGGGACCGGCGCGGCGGCGTCCGCGCCCCGAGCGTGCCTCGCAGCCGGCCACCACGGAGTTTTGGAACATGCCCCGTTTTAATCGCACCACCGTGGCCGTGGGCCTGGCCGTTGTGGGCGTGTCGGCGGCGCTGGCGTTTCGCAAGAACCATCCGGTAGAGCCGGCGCCGGCACCCGTTCCCCCGCCGATCGCCGTGGCGCATTCGACAGCCGCTGCTCCGTTGGCCTCGGCCACGCTGGCCTCGCATCTGGAAGGTCGTATCGAACCTTTGGAAGCGATGGAACCATCGGCCCCCGTCGGCGACCCTGGTTGGATCCAGTCGCGGTCGACCGACAGTTCCTGGCCACCGCCTCTGGGGGGCCAATACGCCGTGCCAGAGACGTCTGCACCTTTGGCGCCTGCAACATCGTCGACATCGGCCACACTCTCCTCGCTGGAACACCCTGCTCCGGACGACGTGTTGGCTCCCCGCGCGCCAGATACCGGTTCCGCCTGGCGATATCACACGGTGACCGACGGCGATACGCTTTCCACGCTCGCCGCGCGCTATCTGGGCAATGCGGGTCGATTTCATGAAATTCATGCCCTGAATCGTCAATTACTCTCCGACCCCGACGTATTGCCAATCGGTGCTCGCTTGCGTTTGCCGGCCGAGTCGTCGGCGACCGCATCGGACGAAGAAAGCGATCGCTCGGACGAATTGGCCCCCTTGAGTCCGATTCCCGGTGGGTTGCGGTCGGCCATTGCCAGCGGCGAAACCTATCGGGTACAGGCGGGCGACACCCTGGCCACGTTGGCCGAGCGATTCTTGGGCGATGCGAACCGGGCTGGCGAATTGCTGGCCGCGAATTCCGACCGGCTGCGCGCAGGCGAAGCGCCGAGCGAAGGAACGCTGCTAGTCATTCCCTAGCCGCCCGTTCGAGAACTCGACCTGCTCGGTCATCGCCCGGCGCAGGGACGCGCGCACCATCTCGTGCGTTGCCCCGGTCGGCCAAATACGGCCTGCTGTGCGCGCTAGTGCCCGTGCCGGGGCCGGGTTAGGATGATCGCTTCGAACCGAGCGATAGGGCCCCGGTTCCTCACGCACCGACGATTGGCCGCCTTCAGGATGCATGACAATGCCCACTCTGCCGACTGGTCTCGCCTTGTGGCGCGCCCCCCTGATTCGCTGGGCACTGCTGGGCGCTGGGTGTGGGCTGGCGATGCTGTTCAGCTTGGGCGGATTGCCTGTGGGGCGGCTGCTGGCACTGGCCCACGAACCCCCTGCCGCCGAGGCAGGTGACGGCGAAGAAGAGCCAGAGGAGGCTGAGCCCATGCCCGACTCACCGTTTCAACATCGTGTTCCCGCTCCGTCGCTGGCCGGCGGAACAGCCTGGATCAACACGTCTGGGCCGCTGGATCTAAAAGACTTGCGGGGCAAGTTTGTGTTGTTGGATTTTTGGACCTATTGCTGCATCAACTGCATGCACATCTTGCCCGAACTAAAAAAACTCGAAGCCGCTTATCCGGGCCAGGTGGTGGTGATTGGGGTGCATTC
>CAYSXM010000174.1:0-7614 GCA_964434905.1 uncultured Pirellulales bacterium
GGCGCCGACCAGATATCTCCCCCGTCGATCCGGACCACTTCGCGCGGTAAACCCACCACGCGCTTAATAAAGTTTTCCGGGGCATCTTCCGGATACTTGAAGACCACGATGTCCCAGCGCCCGGGGTCGGCAGCTTGGTAGCCGAACTTGGACGCCAAGATGCGATCGCCGCTATAGGACGAACTCGCCTGTCCAGACGCACCGGGCCCACACCTTCGCTCGGCCCGACAGACGGGACAGGCCCCGGCCTGCACCTGAACGTGCGCCAACGGTAGTCCCTCGCGGTCGACCAGGGTGCGTCCCTGTCGGTCGGCTTCGCTGGCAGCGTTCACCTGAAACTTCGCGCCGCATTCGGCGCAGCTCAGATCTTTATGCCGCCCCATCAGCGTCGGCGCCATCGACCCGGTGGGGATGACAAACGCCTCGGCGCAAAACGTGCGAAACAGGAACGCCAACACAAAGGCAATCACAACCGCTTCCAAGGTCTCGCGAAAACCAGCCGTGACTGCCACGGGCGCAAGACCAGCCTGGTGCGCCGAATGCGGCATCGGGGCAGGCGGCGTGGCGACTTCAGCTAATGTCATGCTTTGGCCTCTGCAACATTCCCGTCGGCCACGATGACCCGACCAAAACTGGGCAGGGTCGTAATCTATGAGTCGCCCCGAGTTGCAGGTGTTGTGGTTGCCACGCACGCGATATGGGACCAGCACGAACCGGCGCCTGTTTGGGAATTTAAGCCCTGTAAGCTCCGACTTCGCCGACACGGCAAGTTGGGTTTTTCGGTCGCTGGTTTCAGGAATTCACCCCGGGGGCCAGGTGCCTGTGGCGCTGCGGCCGGCAGCTAACTTTGTTCCGTCCCGGTGTCGAGCACAGCCAGGAAGGCCTTCTGCGGAATGTCCACACTACCAATCGATTTCATTCGTTTCTTACCTTCGCGCTGCTTGGCCCACAGCTTGCGTTTCCTGGTGATGTCGCCGCCGTAGCACTTGGCGGTTACATTCTTTCGCATAGCGGAAATGGTCTCGCGCGCGATGACGCGGCTGCCGATGGCTGCCTGCAACGCGATTTCAAACATATGGCGGTCGATTTCGCTCTTGAGCTTCTTTACCACGGCTCGACCGCGCCGATCGGCATCGCGCCGATCGCAAATCACGCTCAAGGCATCGACACGCTTGCCGCCGACCATAATGTCGAGTCGCACCAGGTCGGCTGGAAAATATCCCAACAGATCGTAGTTCATGGTGCCATACCCCCGGGTCACGCTCTTCAGCTTGTCGTGCATGTCGTAAATCACATCGGCCAACGGCAGATCGTAGACCAACATGGCTCGCGTCGGCGACAAGTACTCGGTACGCACGTACACACCGCGCCGGTCGGTGCAAAGCTGCATGACACCACCGATGTAATCGGTCGGAATCACAAAGCTGACACGCACAACCGGCTGGCGAAACTCGTCGATCTGCCCGGCGTCGGGTACGTCTTGGGGGTTGTTGATCTCCAATTGCCGACCATCGTGCGTTTTGATTTGATACGTCACATTGGGGGCGGTCTGTACCAGGTCGATATTCGATTCCCGCTCCAACCGCTGCTGAATGATTTCCATGTGCAGCAGCCCCAGGAAACCACAGCGAAAGCCAAAACCCAACGCGTCGCTGGTCTCGGGAGAGAACTCGAAACTGGGATCGTTGATGGACAACTTGCCGAGGGCCTCACGCAATGAATCGAATTCCTGGCCATCGGAAGGATATAGCCCGCAGTACACCATGCGCTGCGGTGGCTGATAACCCGACAAGGCCACGGCGCAGGGCTCGGCCGCAGAGGTCAACGTGTCGCCGACATGGACCTGTGCAATCTGCTTGATGTTGCAAATAACATACCCCACTTGTCCCGCATGCAATTGGTTGCAGGCTCGTCTTTGGGGGGCGAACTGTCCCAGCTCCAGCACCTCGTGGGTCGCGCCTGTCTTGATGAACTTGATGCGTTGGCCCTTGCGCACCGTGCCGCTCATCAAACGCACATAGGTAATGGCGCCGCGGAATTCGTCGTAGTGAGAATCGAAAATCATCGCTTGCAACGGCGCCGTCGGATCGCCCACGGGGGCTGGAATCCGTTCCACCACGGCCCGCAACAGGTCGTCGACCCCCAGCCCGGTCTTGGCGCTCACCCGCACCACATCTGCCGGGTCGATCGCCAGGCTATGTTCCATCTCGGCAATGACCTCGTCGACGCGCGCGTGTTTCAGGTCGATCTTGTTCACCACCGGCACGATCGTTAAGTTCGCTTCCATCGCGGAAAACGCGTTGGCCACGGTCTGCGCTTCGACTCCCTGGAACGCGTCGACCAGCAACAACGCCCCCTCGCAACACGCAAGGCTCCGCGATACCTCGTAATGAAAATCCACGTGGCCCGGCGTGTCGATCAGGTTCAGTTCGTACGTCTCGCCCGCAAACTGATGGTGCATCGCCACGGCGCGGGCCTTGATCGTAATCCCCCGCTGGCGTTCCAACTCCATGTCGTCCAGCAATTGGTCGCGCATCTCGCGTACCGAAACGGTGCCTGTCGCCTCCAGCAACCGATCTGCCAAGGTGCTTTTCCCGTGATCGATATGAGCGATAATCGAGAAATTGCGAATGCGACGGCAATCAATGGTGGACACGGAATTATCCTCGGGCAGAAAAATCGTGCGGTGGCGGCAGAGCGTGGCGAAGGGTTGGTGGCTGGCAGGTGCGACTGTGTGAACGCAGAATTAGGTGTCTCCTCCGCCGGTGGCGGCCGTGGGGTGCAACTGCGCCAGACGCGCCACACCGGCAGCGCCGATGTAGCCGGCATCGCCGCCCAGGCTGGCGAAGTCGATGCGAATCCGCGAGGCCAATACGGGAAAAGCCCGCTCGCGGACCTCGGATCGTAAGTCTTCCAGGAATTTCTTGCCCAGCGCCGTTTGCGGTCCACCAAAGGTCATCGCCCCGCCCAGCACCACGCCATCGGGGTCGACAGTGTGCAACAACGTCACGGCGCCGATCGCCAAATAGCGCGCCGTCGCGGAAATGATCGACTGCGACAGCACATCGCCACGTTCCGCCTCTTCGGCCAACATCAGGGGCGACAGCACTTCACCTTGGTCCAGACGATGAGACAAACTCGAACTCGCTCCCCCGGCCAGCGCCTCTTGCGTGCGTTGCACCACGGCCACCGCACTGGCATACGCTTCAAGATGCCCGCGCTTTCCACATCCGCAACGGCGTGCATCGTCGCGGCAATCGATAATGATATGTCCGCACTCCGCCCCGTGGCTGTTCTGCCCTTCGACCAGAGTCTCGCCCAGAATAATGCCGCAGCCAATTCCCGTGCCCAGTGTGAACAGCACCATGCTGTGCATTTCGCGGCCACTGCCCACCCAAAACTCGCCGTAGGCGGCCGCGTTGGCATCGTTGACAAACGTGACGGGTATTTTCGCGTGGTGAGCCACACGACTGCGAATGGGAAAGTGAAACCAGCCGGGAAGGTTGTGTGGTTCCAGCAACATGCCCGCGGGAATGTCCATGGTTCCGGGCGAGCCCAACCCCACGCCGGCGACCATTTCCCTAGGCACACCCGCCGCGCGGATCGCCTCAATCACTCCCTGGGCCATCCGCCGGGCCCCCTCCTCGGGCCCCAGCGCCACTTCCGTAGGTAGCCGCAAATAGCTCAGCCGTTGGCCGATGTCGTCGACCACACCGATCTTGATGCTCTGGCCGCCCAGATCCACCCCGACAAAAAACGGGCCCCGCGCCTCGTCAAGTGGTAGTGGAGGTGAGCTGGCGGTCATACAAACCTTGCCGGAAAACGACGAAACCTCCGCTGCCACTGGGGCGGCGTTGGGCAACTGGTTCCAATGTGCCCGACTCAGAGCGCAACCCGGGCAAAACGCGACAAGAAGGTGTCTTCCACCCGGCCGCGTGACACGCAGGAAGTATATGCCCAACCGAGAGTTGTGGCAATTGCAGACCGCCCGGTGCAAAGCCCCCCGGCAGGCGGAAAAACGGTCTGCGGCGAGCGTTTCGCGACCCGGCAGGTCAGGTCAAAGCCTCGTCGAAACGCCGTTGGCCAACCTGCAGGAAGCCCTGCACCCTAGGCAACCTGCTACTGACACCCGCCGCCTGCAGGTGGCCGGGCGGCAACTCTCGTTGCGCGGGGGGTGGCCAAGGCTCGCTGGAAGGTGGGCCACCCGGGCTACGGCAGTTCAAACAGCGACTGGCTCTTCACAATCGCATAGTCATCCGGAAACGTGTGAAACGCCTGCACCAGCAAGCTGCGTTGTCGCGTTTCCACGTTGATATAGCTCAAGGCCCCCAGCGCCATCCGACCACTGGAGTTGAAGCGGTGCAACATGCCCTCGCGCTCGCCGACCTGTGCCAATTCCTGTTGGAAAGTCCAAAAAACCTCCGGTTCGACGGGCTCCAACTGAAACGTCGTGTGATAGCGTGCACCACCGCGACATTCCAATTTCTCGGAACGTTGACCCTTAAGTCGGTGTGAAACCAGGCGGCGCTTCTGGGGCAATGGATGGTGTGCCGCGGTACAGACTTCGGTCAACGTCAGGCTGCGATAGCGCCACGTAACCAAGTGGCCGGCCGAGGTAATCTGCACTCGGGCCTGATGTTCACCCCGTTCGACCACACTGGTGCCGTGCACCACGAACAGTTCGGGGTGCAGCGCACGTCCGTAGAGTTGGAATACCAACTCTGCAACCTTCGGTCGAACTGTGATCACGGCACGTCGCCCTTTAGCCTGGTCCGTTCGTCGCTCTTCTCGCAGCGCGACGCTGCGCGCGAGTGAGCGAGTCCCAGCCACGCCCGACATTATACGCGCGCTCGTCAAAGGGCACCAAGATGTTTTCTCGATCCGGAAAACTTGCGAAAAAAACGCGGCTTGACAAATGCACTGCCGCGCACTCCTTGCGAAACGCGTTGAGCGCCGATCTGGTCGACTTGACGATGCGCCAGCGACGCTCGCTACGACTATTGCTTCAATTCACTCGGGCCAGTTCGTGGCGGAGAGCCCTTCCGACACCGATCCGCGCCGGCGGAAGGCCGCAAAATTGTCGAGAAAATCCCCGGTTCTTTCGGCGGACTCGTTCTAGCACGCCGCTGCAAAAAGGGCCGGCCATGCATTCACCCAGCGCGCCGGGCTTCGAGAGATCTTCAGCCTGGATAGCAAGACAACCGCCGGCCGCGCGGGCTTGGCATAGAGTCTACATTTTTTCGCAACGCGCAGAAGAATTCCGCCTGTCGCCAATGCCTTGCCCAGAACCGGAATCCGCTTCGTCCGCGACGCCAACGCACTAGCGGCAGGTCGCCAAGAGGTCGTAGGCTACGTGGGTTCCCGCGGCCACCCCAAACCCGCGAGCGCGGAACACCAGCGCCAGATAGGCGCCGGCCAACGCTCGGTAGCTGAAACGGGGAAAATCCCAAACCTCTCCGGTCACGCCCGCGTGATGCGCTGCGGCGAACCCCAAGCTGCTGGCGACAATGGCCAAAACGATACTCGCGCGATAAGGACACCCCACACGCCGTGCCACGAGCGCCAACATCGGCAGCGCGGCAAGGCGAAACAACACCTCTTCATAAACGCCAGCCCCGGTATAACACAACCAACAGCACCAATCCGCTGCGATCGGTCCCGGCGCCGGCGGCGAGTTGCCCCCCAGCATCAATCGAGTCATCTCCCAGTGTCCGCGCGCCACCACCACCAACAGCACTGCCCAGGCCACGCTTTCCACCGCCATTCCACCCCATACATTGAACCGCACGCGCCACCGCGCGCGCGATACAAGTTGCCAGACTACCAGCGAGATGGCCAATATCAGCGGCAGCCAATAGGTCTCGTTGAGGCCCACCAAGCCGAGGCCTCGGCGCAGCATCGCATCGGCACCGCTCGACACGCGTTGGGTGCCCAGCAACCAACGCCCCAACTCGTAGACCAGCACCAAAGGGGTGACAAACACCAGGGCTGACCACGGAGCGCGTGCCGATTCCCAGTAGTCGGCTGCCGGCCGCCACCATGGTCGCGGTTCCTCGCGTTGAAACCAACTACGAATCACAGTCGTTGCTCCCGGCTGCCGAAGAGCGATGCCGCGGCTGGTGCCGCCTGGTCCATCGTGCTACTTCGGTCCCGGCACCCGCCCCGCTTCATCGCACCCGACCCGCGCGGCACTGCCGGGCGGCGCTGGCAAGGTCACCCCTGTCGAACCAGCCCCGACGCTCCACACGATAACCTGCGATACCCCGCGTCGGGTTGTCGGACGGCGCGCAACTCGCTACCGTCGAACTGCCGCGACTCTTCCCTCCAGTTGTTTCCACCCCTGCGATCAGTCGGCGCAGCATGTACGTTTCACTCGGCAAAGTTGAACAGCGTCTGCGAGACCACTACGGGGCGCCCCAGAGTGAACCTGTGCCAGGCTCGTTCGAAGCCTTGCTGGCTGTGTTGGTGGCGCGCGATCCCCACAGTGCCCAGGCGCGGCAGGTACGGTCGCGGCTGCGCGAGGCCGATCTCGATTCGCCCGCCGCGCTTTGCGACGTTCATCTCGAAGAGTTGGCCCTGCTGATAGATCCTCGAGGAAAATCAAACTCCGTGGCCCTGCGGCTGCACGCCATCGCCGTGCACCTGACCCAGCACTATCACGGTTCGCTGTCCGAGTTCTTTTCCCGCCCCCCAGAAGCGTTGCGTGCCGAGTTGATCGCGCTGCGCGGCATCGGCCGCGAAACGGCCGACAGCATCCTGCTGTTTGCCGGGGGCCTGCCCGTGTTTCCCGTTAGCGTGGGAACCTATCGCGTGCTAGCCCGGCACGGTTGGATCGACCACCACGCCGATTACGACGATGTCCGGCAACAGTGTGAACAACAGCTCGAGGGCGGCTTCGAACATTTCCAGCTAGCGCATCGCTTGCTGGAGCAAGTGGCTAGCGAGCATTGTCGCCCCCAGGTTCATTGCGAAGAGTGTCCGCTGAAACATTGGCTTCCCCCCCACGGACCGTGCGAACCGTAGCAGCCCGTTCTAGACAGTACGACAGGCTCCCGCCCTTCCTTCTCGTACAGCATTGCCGCGTTCAGTATGCCGCCCCATAGTCATCCTTGGTCTGTGGAAACGAAGGCGGCGGAGATAACTGCCGCCGTCGGTGCGTCAAAACGGTGAAAAGAACGTGACGCCGGGAATATGCGCGCGTCGTGAGTTCGGCGTGGGGTATGGTATCGCTCAAGGAAGGCAGGCAAGAGTCCTGCTGAACTTGGCGGCATAAATCGCGAAATTCGAAGTTCGATCCCTCCCGAGAATCTCCAGGTGAGCAATTTCGAGCCACCACCGCGGCGCCTCGCGGGCCGCGCGGCACTGACCAATCCGGCCAATCGCTTCGCGCGCATCGAAGTCGAGCCCGACCAAGAACACCTGGCCTGGGAACCGGAAGATGGTCCAGCGGCCCCCAAGGTACGCACCGAGTTTTTCGCCGACGACTCGGCCAGCTTGATTGTCGAAAATTCGAGCCCTGATATCCCCTTTCGCTATGGCATCAACCCCTATCGAGGGTGCGAGCACGGATGCGCTTACTGTTATGCCCGGCCAGGACACGAAACGCTGGGATGG
>CAYSXM010000175.1:0-7611 GCA_964434905.1 uncultured Pirellulales bacterium
CGAGAATGGTGGCGGTTTGATGCTGTTTCTCGGCGACCGCGTGCGTGGCGAAAGCTACTACCGCGCACTGGGCGGCGAGCCGGGTCAGCCCCGGCGGCTGTTGCCTGGAACATTGGGAACCGTGTCGGAAAACTCGCTGTATCATTTCGATCCCCTGGACTACGCGCATCCGATCGTCAAAGTGTTTGCCGGCCAGGAACGAGCGGGGTTACTGTCGGCGCTGGTCTATCGCTACCACCCCCTGAAGTTACCCAATCCCAGCGCGGCCAAGGTCGTCTTGCGAATGGCCGAAACCGGCGACCCCGCGCTGATAGAGGAACCCATCGGTCGCGGTCGCGTCATGACAATGACCACGGCTGCCGACACCTCTTGGGGTGCCTGGGTCGTGGGACCTAGCTTCCTGCCGATCGTGCAAGAAATGTTGGCGCTGGCCGTGGCGGGGCAGGCCGGGCAATACAATCATCTCGTGGGCCAATCGATGGGTGGGGCCACAAGGTCGAACTCGTCGACCGCACCGGTCTGGATGACGCGTCCCGATGCTAGCCGCGAAACCCTGCGCCTGGCCGTGGCAGGCGAAGAACATCGCTGGAGCTTCACCGACACCGCCTGTTCGGGTGTGTATGGCGTGGAATTCGGGCCTCCCGAGAACCGGCAAGAACTCCACGCAGTGAATGTCGACCCGGCCGAAAGCGACTTGACTTCACTCGATCTGGAAGAATTTCGCGGCCAGGTCTGGCCCGGGGTCGATTTCGTGCATCGCACCCAGTGGCAGGATCTCGACAACGATTCGACCGCACAAGTGTCCGCGCGCGGCGCATTGCACCGCGGTTTGCTATATACCGTGTTGGCGCTGCTGTTGTGCGATTCGGCGCTCGGTTGGTTTTTTGGGCGACATCGCGGATGAGCGCACCTGCACCCCACTGGCTGACGCGATGGCTCGGCTTCGACTCCGCGGGGGCGGGCGAGGGAACCGTGTGGAGCGTGGACCACGCCTGGAACTGGGCGCCCTGGGTCACGTTGCTCGCCGCGGGGGCGGCGATCGCCGGCGTGGCCTGGTTCTATGCACGTGAAACCGGCCACGCAAGCCGGCCCTGGCGATGGTTTCTGTCGTGCTTGCGACTGTCGGCCATTGCCATCGTGCTGTTCATGATCGCCGAGGTGGTGATTTCCTTCGAGCGAACCGGCCTGCCTTATGTCGTTGTGGCCATCGACGATTCGGCCAGCATGGCGCTCGTGGATCGCTACGACGACGAAGCGGTCCGCCGTCTGCTCGAACAACACACTGCCGAGATCGAGGCAACTGAACCTTCCAGGTTCGCCGTTGCGCAGTCGCTACTGCTCGGTCAAGACGCGTCGTTTCTGAGAACCATCCATCGCCGGTATAAGCTGAAGGTAGTGCTACTGTCCGAAACCGTTCGGCCGCTGGCCGGTGGCATCGAGGAACTAACCACCGCCGTGCGAGCCGCCAGCCCGCTGGGTACCGCCAGCCGTTTGGGTCAGGGGCTTCGTGGCATCTTGAACGAGTTGCGTGGCACGCCGCCCACGGCCATCGTGCTGTTGACCGACGGGGTAACCACCGAGGGAGAATCGCTGAGCGACGCTGCCAGCTATGCCCAACGCAAGGGGGTGCCCTTGTTCGCTATCGGTGTGGGAAACGACGCGCCGGCCCGCGATATCAAGCTGGTCGATCTGCTGGTTGACGAGGTGGCGTTCGTCGACGACCTGGTTCAATTTGAAGTCAAGGTGGCGGCCACGGCGTGCGCGGGGCGCGACGTACGGCTGGTGTTGCGCCACCGCGACTCGCCCGACACGCTGGCCGAAACCACGGTGCATGTCGATTCCGATGATCAAACTCAGACGGCACGGCTGACCCATCGCCCGACCGAGGCTGGCGAATTCCACTATGTGGTCGAAGCCACGCCGGTAGCCGACGAACTGCAGGAGCAAAACAATCGGCGCCAAGCCACGGTCAGCGTGCGTCGCGAACAGATTCGCGTGCTGCTGGCCCAGGCCTATCCGAGTTTTGAGTTTCGCTATCTGAAGAATCTGCTCGAGCGCGACCCGACCGTGGCTCTGTCGACCGTGCTGCAAGAGGCCGACCCCGAGTACGTTGCCGCCGACAAGACCGCGCTGCGCGTGTTCCCTAGCCGGCGTGAGGCAATTTTTGATTTTGACGTGATTGTGTTCGGCGACGTCAACCCGCAATTTGTCAGCGCCGCGACTCTGGAAACCTTGGCCGAGTTCGTCGACCGCAAGGGAGGTGGCCTGGCATTCATCGCCGGCCCCAGATACTCGCCCTGGAGCTATCGCGGCTCGCCGCTGGCCGGGCTGTTGCCCGTCGAGGTGATCGACGGCGCGTCGCCCGAACCTTCACTGGCGCTCACAGAGCCGTTTGTCATGCAGCCGACCGAAGCGGGGTTGGCTTTGCCTCCGCTGCAACTGGGCGACACCCCCGAAGAGTCGCGCCGCATCTGGAGCCAGTTGCCAGGCTGCTATTGGCTGACACCCGCGACGCGGCTCAAGCCAGGTGCCTTGGCACTGGCCGAGCACCCCACCGCATTGGTCGCGGGTGGAAAACCGTGGCCGGTCATTTCCATGCAGTTTGTGGGGGCTGGCCGCGTGCTGTTTCATGCCACCGATGAAACCTGGCGGTGGCGTTACCGCGTGGGCGATGTGTTCTTCGCGCGCTACTGGATCCAAACGATTCGGTACCTGAGTCGAGCGAAGCTGTTGGGCCAGGATCGGACCGCGGAACTGACCACGGATCGTCGCGAGTACCGTCGCGGTGAAAATGTCCGGCTTCGCGTGCGATTTCTCGACGAACGCCAAGCACCCGAGGCCGACGATGGGGCGACCGTGATGATCGAGCGTGCCGGCGGAAACTCCCAGCGCGTGGCGCTACGCCGCAATAGCCTGGTGCGCGGTGTTTTCGAAGGCGACCTGGTGCAACCACCCGAGGGCGACTACCACGCCTGGCTCGCGGCCCCCGCCCTCGAGGGTCGGCCGCCGGCGGCCGATTTCCAGGTGATCGCGCTCCCCGGCGAACTGGGCCAAACCCGGCTCGACGTGGCCGAGTTGGAACGCGCTGCGCGAGAATCGCGAGGCAAGTTTTACCGCGCCACCGACATTCGCCGGCTATTAAGCGACTTGCCGCCGGGACGACAGGTACCCATCGAAACCCTGCCGCCGTGGGTGCTGTGGAACAAGTGGCCCTTGGTGCTGGCATTCACCATGCTGCTCGTCGTCGAATGGCTGGTGCGCAAATGGTGTGGCATGGTCTAGCCAGCCCGTTGAAGAATTCTACTCGCCTGGCTAGACCCCCACTACGAACGCGGCCCGACCGGTTCGATGCCCGACGGCTGCGGCGTTTCATCGGTGATCAGTTTCCAAGTGTCGCCCATTTCGCGCAGGGAACGAAAATCTCGCGGTGTATAACTGAAGTCGAGATGCGGGGTGGCCACCGGGTGCTCACCGCCGACACGAGAATCCATCGCCGCATCCAGCGCCCCGGTCACCAGCAAGGTGCGCTCGACCGGATACGGCGATACGCGCGTTCGAAAATGTGTTTGAATCGCATGAGACAAGGCCCGAAACAGATTGCGATTCTCCCAAGGGCCCACGTACAGGCTTGTGGCCCGAGGTTCTGATTCGCCCGCCACCCGACAAGCAAAATTCCACCGCGTGCTGCTAGCACCCAGTTTGAGTGCCAGTGCGCGGAAGCCATCGCGATAGGTCACCAGAATGCCATGCGGCGGCGACGCACCAATGCGCGGCGAAGTGGCCAGCTCGGCCAGTGGCGGCAAGCCGGGCCCCAACTCGGCTGTCATCGCGGCATGTGCCAGCTCGGGCGACCACAGCCCGCGTTCGGCCGCCTGCCACAGTGCATCGCCCGAAAGAAACTGCACCTGTTCCACGCCGGTTTCACCACCGGGTCGCCATTCGACAAACGATTGGAGCACTTCGAGACAGTGGAAGTCATACGATTCGATGCCTCCGCCATGAATGCTCACCGCCTCGACCAGTTGCGTTCCGGCGTTCAACTCGAGGGGCGGTCGGCGTTGGGCCAGCGGCACGGAACTGCCAGCCAGGAGGGGAATTCCCCGTCTATTGGCGGTGTCGACCATTTGCCGCGCCCAATCCCAACGATACGACAGGTGCTTGTCATTGAACACCGCGGGGGGGCGCGGTGCATCGCCAAACGCGGCCACAATCTCATCAAAGAATCGCTTCCGCGGATATTCCTGCTGGCTTTTGGCGTTGACCGGGTATTGGCCATGCTCGCCAATCGAAAGCACCCCATCGGGCAGGCCGCCGGCCAGCACCGCCTCGCCGATCGTGGAAAAAATCGGAATGTGGAATTGCTCGGCCACAGCGCGGGCCATGTCTCCCTCGGGAAACTGGTCGACATACAGACCGGTAATCTCCACCTGCGGATCGACCCACTGGCCATTGAACAGATAGGGCACCAGAAAGTTTTCCAGGATCACATGCGCATGGCTGCGGTAGGTGAACTCGGTGAGGATTGCGGCCACGCGCAGCTTGGGCTGCGGCGGCGTTGCAGCGCGCGCGCTGCGCAGCCGAGTCAGGCTGGCCACTGCGGCCAATCGGCCAGCACGGCCCAAGAACGATCTCCGCCCAAACTGCCTGGCAGTACCCGTCATCGATTAGTTCCCTACGATAGTTGCCCGACTTCCGGATGACGTACCAAGGAACCGCGCCCACCACTAGCCGGCGTCCCACGCACCTGCGGCACGCAACGCCGCGACCTCGTCCGCAGCCCGCTCGCGGAGCACTACATAGTCGGTCTTGGCAACTCGGTTCAACGGCAGCCCCCCCGCGTCGAGCAGCACGTAGTGCGCCGGCCGCATATAGCCTGCAATCTGCCGGGCATGTTCGGACAGCACGTCGCGCGATAGCGCTACCCCGGGTTGGGGCTCGACGAACAAGATCACCGCCTCGCTGAACACTTCGTGCGGTTGCCCCACGGCGCCACAGGCTGCCACCCACTGGTTCAATTGGCAAAAATGATTCTCAATTTGCGCCGGGTGTACTTGATAGCCCTTGGGCTTGATCACCAGCTTCGAGCGGCCGGCGAACACCAACCCCCGCGAAGTCTTGCTGCCCAGGTCGCCGGTGTAACAAACGCCATCCGACGATACGGTACGTCGATAGGCTGCATCGTCATTGACATAGCCGATGAACACCTGCGGACCGCTAAAACAGATCTCGCCCACTTCGCCGTCCGGCAATTCCGCGCCGGCGGTACCGTCGTCGCGTAGCGGTTCACGAATCGACAAGGGGGTCACCGGCATGTCGAAACCGACACTAGCAGCAATATCGTCCACACTGCCATCAAGTGGACTATAGGTGACAAAGCCGGCCAACTCGGTCAGGCCCAAGCCGGTTCCGAACTGGGGGGCCATGCGCTGTAGCTGCTCTAGAAACTGGCGCGACACTTGTTGACCGCCATAGAGCGCAAAGCGCAAGCTCGACAGGTCGAAGTCGGCATAGTTCGGCAGGCGCCACTGCAGCGCGAACATCGCGGGGATTTGGCCAAAAGAGTCGACGCGATACTGGGCAATCGCCGCTAGCGATTTTTCGGCATCGAACATGTGCAGAACCACTGCCGTACCGCCCGCGAACAATGTGGTCATCAACTGTTCGGCCTGACAGCCGACGTGTGACGGAGGCAAGTTCACCAGCATCCGCGGCTCGTCAAGCATGCCAAACCCACCGGCCAGGCACATGTTCTGCACGGTGATGTTGCGATGCGATAACAGCGCCGGCTTCGGCATCCCCGTCGAGCCGGTGGTATAGATCACCTGGGCACCGTCGGTATCCTCAATCGAGGCCGCCGCGGTCTGGTACTCTAGCCACAGCCCCGAATTGATCGGATCGGCGCGAACTTCGTTCGCCAACTGCCGAGCTTCGGCCACCAAAGCAAATGCAGACAGCGCGCCCGGCAGCGTCTCCTCGGGCGGCGTGAACTGAATCAGGTGTTCGACGAACGGGCAGTGCGCGCGGACCGCTTGCGCCAGCGGTGTGAAGTCGGCAACCGCGGCGCGCCCCAAGCAAGCAAACCCCTTGGCCTGTATCAGACCCAGGCAGCGAATGACCTCGGGCGCCTTCAGTCGCAGATCGAGCGGTGCATGGATCACGCCGATTTTGAAACAGGCGTATTCCAACCAAATGTGTTCGGCCAACAGCGGCAACGATGTGGCCAGAAAATCACCCTTCTGAAACCCCAGCGTCAACAGCCGCAGGGCCAGTGCGGTGGTCAATTCGTCGAATTGGCGGTAGGTGAACTCTCGCCCTGTGTCCACTTCGATGATCGCCGGAAACTCTGGCTTTTCGCGGGCCCATTTCCGCACGGCATCGTGTACCAATCGCCGGTCGGCAAACTGGGTTTCGTAATGTTGCCAAGTGTATTGCGGCACACCGCCGCGATGGGTCAGGGTCGGCATTCCGGAAAGGTCTCCTGGCCGGTGCAGGTCGCGCCGCGCGGCGACGACCAAGGATACGCCATCGCGACTAGGTATTCGCGCCGGCGGCGTCTTGCGGTTGAGTAACAGGTTGAACACTCTCCGCCAGCATCCGACTTTCGTCACGGTGCGTCTGGTCGAGAATTTCCGGAACCGACAGTTCCTGGGCGCACCATCGACGTGCCGCCGCCAACGGACGGCGATCGTCGTCGCGCTCCAGGCTCCAGAGCGCCTGGCTTGCCAACAACGCGCCGATGGTCACGCGGGCCAGCCCAAAGGCAAAACTCCGGGCGCCCGCCTGAAGTGCGTCGGGACCCGCGGCCAGCACGGCGGGCAAGAAGTTCTCGATCGCGGCCAAGGTGTCGGCGAGGCGCCGGGCTTCTTCGGCCAACACGGTGCCGCGCAACGTTTCGATGCGGCGTGCGACCGCATCTCGCCAAGGGCCAAAGGCATCTTCCCGGTCGAGCGCTCGCCACACGTCGAGGCTCAAGACATTGGTCGTTCCTTCCCAAATACTGGTCACCTGGCCATCGCGCAACATGACTGGCAAACCGGTGTCTTCCACGTATCCAGCACCGCCAAATGCCTCGAGCATCTCGCTGGTGCCGGCAATGTTCTGCTTGGCCGTGTACAGCTTGGCCAGCGGTGTAATCAAACGCAACAAGATACGCTCGTCGGCCGTGGCCTCGCCACACTCTTCACGGCCCATCAGTTCGACCGCAAAAAACGCCAAGTGAAATGCCCCGCGAAATTGCAGTTCGAGCTGGGCCAAAGTTTCGACATGCAGTGGCTGGTCCATTAGCCGTTTACCAAACGCGCTGCGGCGTCCGGCATAGTCGCGCGCCAAGGCCAGCCCTCGCCGCAAATTCGACACACAACTCACCGCGTTGTACACGCGCGTCACGTTCATCAGCGCGGTAATATTTCGCACACCGTGCCCCGCCTCGCCCACCAAACGGGCGCGCGTGCCGCGCAACGACAATTCCGCGGTGGGCACTGCGCGAGTTCCCAGCTTGTCTTTCAGGCGATGAATTTCGATCAGGTTGAGCTGTCCGGATTCATCACGGGTTTCCAAATAGAACAGGCTCAGCCCCCGGCTTCCCTCCAGCACCTGGCCCTGGTGCTCGAT
>CAYSXM010000176.1:0-7610 GCA_964434905.1 uncultured Pirellulales bacterium
TGCGCAGATGACCTACAAGTCTACAAGACTTAGCCCCCCGGTGAGTGGCGGGGGGGCGGAAACGCCGGCGACGCACCGTCCGACAACGCACGTGAAACCGGATAACTCAAAAACCAACGCCAACCGCCACACAAACCCCACGACATTGACGGGGGGTAAGATCAATACTCACACCCGACTCCAGAGCACCGGCAAGGCCAGTGGCACCCAGCGCTGCTCGGTAACATTCGCGGGCTATATCCGCTGAGCTTGTAAGACGCGAACGAGCGTCTTTCCGCAGGTAACTCCATCGCCTGCAATTCTTCCCGAGCGACCTCGATTTCCAGGTTGCAACCTGCTTCCGCAACGCCGGAGCGTTGCCGCCCAGGAAGACGGTGCGCACGCATCGGATACGGCCTCATGTACGTTTTCCTGCAAATCATAGTGGTGACGGCGCTGTTGCTGCTGGCGCAAGAAGCACTCCGCAGAGCGAGCCGGTGGGCCGTGTGGAGCGTGTTCCTGCTGCTGCCGCTGGTGTTCACGCCCTATTGGACGCGGGTCAACGAACTTGGTCTCTTTTCGTGGTTCAAATTCTACACTGTCTTCTTTTGCGTGTGCTGGGGTACCGCACTGCGTTTCACCTGGCTGGGGAACCGAGCCTGGGCTCGCCAATCGATCCCCCTATTGCTGGCGGTGAACATCCTGGAAGCCGTGGTTCTCGACCTGGTCGGACACGGCTGTGCTCACGCCTTAAACGCTGTCTCCGGCCTGCTGCTCATCGCGACATTGCCCTACGGGCAAAATTTCACGCGGATCGACTCTGCGAACTGTTACCGCGACTTGCACTATGGAATCGGCCAGCGCTGGGTGATTGGCTACACGCTCTGGAATTGGACGTTCGTTTATCTCAATTACCCATTGCTCGCTGGGCACCATACGGCGGTTCTTGCCGCAGGGCTGATCGTGGCGATGTACGATCCGCGTCGTTGGACTCAGACGCGTGCTTCGACGCTGGGGGTCAACCTGTTGTTCACCGCGACTTGTTACCAAGACATGGTGGCCTGGTTGGACACTTCGACTTGGTTCGACCAACAAATAGCGGTGGTCGCTGCGGGGTTCGGTTTCGCGTTCATGACCGCTTGCGTGATCGCGGATCGAGTGGGCTGGAAAGGCCTTTGCCCACCGGCCAGGGCACTTCCGGCAGTTTAATGTGCCAAAACACCCAAGAATTGCTGGCTTCCCCGGCCAGCATGTTCTGCCCCGGTCTCAAGAAACTTTGCGCGACAGTAAACCATTGATTACCAGTGCGGTGAGCAACACCAACCCCATCAGCAGTTGGCGTGCCAGGTCGTTGATCCAATTGATTTGCGTCAATCCGACATGCAGCACCGTGTAGGTCAGTACGCCGATCAGCGTCTTGGGCATGCTCCCTTCGCCGCCAAACAGGCTGGTGCCCCCCAGCACCACGCAGGCCACGGCGCTGAGTAGCAAATCGGCATTCTGATCGAGGCTGATATTGTTCAGCCGCCCGGCATTCAGCAGGCCCCCCAAGCCCGCGGTCAACGCTGAGATGCCCAGGCACCAGGTCACAATCCGGCCGGTGCGCACGCCAGCCAGCCGCGCGGCCTGACGATTGCCGCCGGTCATCATTACCTGCCGGCCAAACGGCGTGTGTTCCAGCACCACGTGGCCCACCGCAAACACGGTCGCCGCCGCCAGCGCGCCATAGGGCAGCATGAACCGCCCCAACCAGTCCGCCTCGAAACCACGGTTGCCCAACGTTTTCAACACCGTGGGGACATCCAGCGTTTCGCTCTGCGTGAGATACCTGGCCAGGCCCTGGGCGATGTTCATCAGCGCCAGCGTGATGATGAAGCTGGGCAACTGCGACCACACCGTGAGCAGCCCCGAAACGATGCCCAGCAGCACGCTGGTGGCCACGGGCACCGCCACGACCAGCAGGATCTGCCACCACGGTTCGCCGGCCGCGGAGTCTCCCGCTGCCACATACCGTTCGAACAGCCAGCCACAGCCACAGGCGGTCCACAGTGCCAACATGCCGACCGACAGGTCGATCTCGGCGCAGAGCAGCACGAACGTCAGGCCGACG
Organism: uncultured Pirellulales bacterium; assembly: GCA_964434905.1. GTDB lineage: Bacteria > Planctomycetota > Planctomycetia > Pirellulales > CAYNRE01 > CAYSXM01. The sequence continues at coordinate 2,090 of CAYSXM010000176.1, forward strand.
GAAACAATGCCCAACGCGGCCCCTTGTTTTAGTACCTGCACGGCCGTGGCGGGCTTGAGGAAGCTGTCGCTGGCCAGTGCAAAAAACAATACCAAAATGGCCAGGCTCGCTAGCGGCGCCAGATCGCGCGCTGCCCAGGGCGACCGCCGCGCCATCGAAGGGGGTGCATTGTCGGAAATGCCGGTACTCATCACGGGGTCGTTCCTTGGACTGCTAGTGCGGTCAACCGCTGGACGTGGGATACTTGGAAGGCTAGGCCTCGCGCAGCAGGCTCGACTTGTCCACGCTTTGACCTACAAACTCTCGCGTGATGCGTCCCTTGCGCAGCACCAGAATTCGGTCGGCGTGTGCCAATAGCAATTCAGGTTCCGACGATGCCAGCACCACCGCCGCGCCTGCCTGTTGTTGGGTGGCCACCAGCCGCATCACCTCTTCCTTGGCCCCCACGTCCATGCCCCGGGTCGGCTCGTCTAGCACCAACACCTCGATCGGGCCCAACAGCCATTTGGCGAGCACGACTTTTTGTTGATTGCCCCCCGACAGTTCGCTGGTTCGCAAGCCCGGCAGCGCCGGTCGGCAACCCACGCGCTCGAGCCACGGTTGAGCCAGACGTTGCTCTCGCCCCCGCGACAGCCAGCGCCCCAGGCGACGTTTCAAATGGGCCAAGGTGACATTTTTAAAAATAGGCGCCGCGCCAACCAGCGATTGCTCGCGATCGGCCGCCACCAGCACCACACCCGCCGCCACGGCCCGGTCGACACGCCCCCTGGGCAACGGTCGGTCGGCCACGCGCACCTGGCCCGCGGTCGTGGCCAACACTCCGGCCAACGCGTGTGCCAGTTCCTGGTGTCCGGCCCCCACAAACCCATATAACCCCAGACATTCACCCGGGGCCACCTCGAGGTCAACGCCCTGGAAGGCACCCGGCCGGCATAGTCCGCGTGCCACAAGCCGCGGCACGCGCGTGCTGCGCTGCGGCAGTTGTGCGGCCGCTTCATAGCCCAGCTCGGCACGCGCCAACGAGTGGCCGAGCATGGCGTGAATCACGGCGTGTTTTTCCAGCGTGGCCGCGGGTGCCGTCTCCAGTCGCCGGCCGTCGCGCAGGATCGTTACCCGGTCGCAAATCTCCAACACATCTTCGATGAAGTGCGAGATGAATACCAGCGACACACCGCGCTCGCGGAGCCGCGCCAGCCGGGCGAACAGCCGCCGAGTTTCTGGAGGCGCCAGCGCGCTGGTTGGTTCGTCGAGTACCAGCACTCCTGCGCCGCTGGATAACCCGCGTGCGATTTCCACCAGTTGCCGGATGGCCAAAGGAAAGCTGTCCAGCCGGCGATCGACATCGAGTTTCAGGTCCAATTCGGCCAGGGCCGTACGAGCCAGCCGACGCATGGCCGACCAGTCGATGCGGCCCCATCGAGTGGTAGGTTGACGTCCCAGGCAGATATTTTCCGCGACCGACAATTGACCGACACCTGATAGCTCTTGGTAAACCATCGCCACGCCGTGCGCCAGTGCGGCCTGAGGGCTGCCCAACTCGACCGGTCGACCGTCGAGCAGTATCTGCCCGCTGTAGTCTCCCACGGCGCCGGCCAGCACCTTGACCAGGGTGCTCTTGCCCGCGCCGTTCACGCCGACCAGACCGTGAATCTCGCCGCCCGTCAGGCTGAAATCCACATCGGCCAGGGCCACTGCGGCGCCGTAGCGCTTGCCCAACCCACGGCATTCCAGCCGCGGCACCGCCACAGTGCTGGTCGGGCACGTTCCATCGCTGGCAAGGGAAGATGCGTGGGACAGTTTGACGTTCCTCGTCGCGGGCCGGGAAATTCCGCAGCGGTCGGCGTCTCGCCAGCACGCTACACCAGGCAATGCCGGGGGTCAGCCAGGTAGAGCATCGCTTCGAGATTGCCCGATTCTTGCGAGACCAGCGGCCCGGGCGTGACGATCTCCAGCGGCAAGTTTTCCATGGGTTCTTGATTGCGAACGATGAATTGGCCAATGACCAGCGCCGTCATGTGGATCAAACAGACCGGGTTAACGGTGGTGGCGGCCAGGCTTCCGGCCCGGACCGCTTCGAGCCCTTCTTTCTGTCCGTCGACGGCCACCAACTTCATATTCTCGTGGCGCGTGCCCCGAAGTGCCGGAGCACAGGCCAAGGCCATGTCGTCGCTGTGAAAAAATGCCCCGGCAATGGGCTCGCTCGACTGTTCCAGCAAGGCCTCGAACGTTTGTCGGGCTTTCTCTTTCTTCCAATCGCACCATCGCACGCCGCCCCCCACGACTTCAACATCGGGAAACTGCGCCACGACTTGCTCGAACCCCTGTTTGCGCCCCTGCGCGCCGCTGTGCGCGCTGAGCCCGCCGATGTGGATGACCCGCCCTCGCCCCTCGATCTTGTCCATCAGATAGCGAGTGCTGGATTGCCCCATGAAAACCTGGTCGGGCGTGACCTCCAGCCAGACACCCACCTCGCGCATTTGCTCCAGCGGAACCAGCAGCGTATCTAGCGAAATAACCGGTATGCCACGCTTCTTGAGCGTTCGTACCGGCTCGGCCAGGGTGTCGATCTGCACGGCCTGAAAGCAGCAAAAGTCCCAGTCGTCGTCGACGGCCAAATCGATCTTGTCGCGTTGTTTTTGAGGATCGAATTCGCCGTCACGCCACTCGACATCGACCCCCAACAGCCGGCCCCACAGTTCGGCCGTGTCTTTGCCTAGCTTGCACCAGGTGCTCTGCAAGCCCGCGTTCGAGAAGCAAGCGCGCAACCGCCGTCCCGTGGCCGCATCGGCCGCCGGTGGCGTCGAAGGAGCGGCCCCGCAGCCGGCCAACAGCGAGCCGAGGCCCGCGAGCCCCAGGCCTCCCTGCAATACGGCGCGGCGCGGCGTGGCCTGTGATGGACTCATGGGGCGGTTCCGGCAATGGGTGAAACGGTTCTCGCGTAGCCACGCGACCGGTCCGGATCGACCGAACCGTGCACGCCTGGCATCGATGGTCTCGCTGTCGACCGTCGGCAACCCCCGACGCGGGTTCCTGCTAGGATAGAAGGCCCGTCAGGTCTCCTGCAAGCAGCATGCACGGCACGATGAAGATTCCACCCGGTTTGTTTGTCACCGGCACCGACACCGAGGTCGGCAAGACCTATGTGGCCTCGCAAATGGCACGCGCCTTGCGTGCCGAACACCGCCGAGTCGGGGTTTACAAACCGGCCGCCAGTGGCTGTCGCCGGCTGGCCGACGACTGGGTAGCCGACGACGCACTCGCGCTGTGGGAAGCGGCCGGTCGGCCCGGCGAACTGGAGCAGGTCTGCCCCCAGCGATTCGGGCCCACCTTGGCGCCCCACCTGGCAGCCGAGGCCGAGGGGCGCCAGCTTGACGAGCAGCTCTTGTTCGCTGGTTTGGGCTTCTGGTCCGCCACGAGCGAGGTGCTGGTGGTCGAGGGAGCCGGTGGACTGCTGTCACCCCTGGGCCCACGGCTATTGGTGGCCGATCTGGCGGCCGCCTTCGGCTTTCCGCTGGTAATTGTCGCACGCGACGAATTGGGAGCGATTAACCAGGTGTTGCTAGCAGCCAGGGCTGCCCAGTCGTGGCCGACCCCGCTTCGAGTGGCCGCGGTGGTGCTTAACCGCCCCCGGATCGCCGTGGCCGATGCGAGCCTGGCGACGAATCAAATCGAGCTCCAGCGGCGGCTGAACTCCTGTCCGGTGACATTGCTGGAACATGGACAAGATACATGCCAGCCGCCGCTCGACTGGTTCGCCCTTGCCGCGCACCCCGGCGGCAGGTAGCGTAACACTCCGCCGCTAGGCGGGCGCGGTCGGCCGTGGGTCTGGTTTCCCAGGGAATTGTCCCCCGGTCACCGCGCTTCCCCGGTTGGCGCAACGCGCCAGAAACTAGCCCTAGTCCCAGCAGCCACGCCAAACGAAAGCCATGACTCGCGTTCCGGAACCTCCGTTTGTCTCCCAGCCGCACCCCGAAAATCGCCGCTGGGTGCGATTGAAGCCGACCCCCGACGCCCACCTAGCGCAAAGTCGGCGGTTGATTTCCGAGTTGGCGAAAGAAGCGACGCCCGGCGCGGCCATCGTCTTGGGAGCTGGCCGATGCGATGAAGTGCCGGTCGTGGAATTGGCAGATCGGTTTGAGGTGCTGTCGCTCAACGATTTGGATCGTACACTGCTCGACGACGCGGTGGCCCATCACGCGCTGGCCAAGCACGAGCCACCGGTGGAATTGGTGGTGGCCGATCTGACCGGCGTGACCACGCGGTTTGTCGAGTCGGCCCAAGCCGCGCTGGCAGAGGCCGGCGATCCTGGCAAGGCCACGGCACGCCTTTCCGAACTGGCCGAACAGCTACGTCCCATTCCTTACGCACCCAAGGAATCGTACGACCTGATCGTGGCCTCGTGCGTTCTGAGTCAATTGCATGTGTCCGCGGCAATGCGCGTGGCCCAGGCCTTCGCTCAGAGGTTTCCCGGCACCGAGGCAATTGCCGCCTTGCGCGCCGACCTGGGCTGGACTGCAGCACTCTCTCGGCTCGCGCGGCGCATGGAAGACGAGTTCATCAACTCCATCTATCACCTGCTGGCACCAGGCGGACGCGCTTACCTGTCCGACACGGTGCAGTTTTGTTTCATCCACGGTACCGCCGATGGCCAGTGGACTAGCGACGGCACGTACCGCATGACCCGCACCACGCAACTCTCGGACTATCTCGACGACCGCTTCAGCGTCTGCCGGCTAGGGCAATGGGCTTGGATCCATCAGCCACCCCAGGCACCCCAACAAGTGGGCCGCATGTACAACGTACAGGCGCTCGATGTCAGCCGCAGGTAACTGCCACCGCGGCATCTGCCGCTCGGTCGTTTCGTGGCAAGTTTCCCAGGCTGAATGCACGGCTAACGGCCCAGAACGGCCTCGATCGATTCGCCTAGAATCGACACCATGCGGTCGATCTGGGCGGGTTCGGAAACGAACGGCGGTGCGAGGTTATAGATGTCGCCCCGTAGCCGGGTGAACAGTCCACGTTGTTGCGTGGCGGCGTGTACTTTGGCGCCGATCTGTTGGTTGGCCGGGAATTCAGCCCGGGTGGTCTTGTCGGCGACGAATTCGACGGCAGCCATCAAGCCTTGACCGCGCGTCTCGCCCACATGGGGGTGATTCTCCAAGGTACGCAACCCCGCGCGTAGCTGCTCTCCCAGTTCGGCCGCGCGTGCCACGAGCCCCTCGCGCTCGATCAGGTCAATCGTGGCCAGCGCCACGGCGCAGCCAACCGGATGGCCGGAATAGGTGTTGGCGTGCATCCAAATCTGGGGTCCGCGGGCTGCGTCAATCGCTTCGCTCACTGCGCGGCTCACGCCCATGCCGCCGAGGGGGAAATAGCCGCTGGTAATGGCTTTGGCGAACGTCACCAGATCGGGTTCGATGCCGTAGCGCGCCAGGCCGAACCATTCGCCCGTGCGACCGAACCCCGTGATGATTTCATCGGCGATCAGCAGCACCTGGTGGCGGTCGCAAATCTGCCGCAC